>NZ_DBHIUF010000005.1:0-55685 GCF_057272915.1 Gemella sp. | reverse complement strand
TGTCACTACTGATTCTGAAGGATTCACTCCACCTTCGAATGGTTTCAATTCTTCTACAGTTGGGACTTTTTCATCTGATTTTGATGTTATAACCTCACTAGAGATTTCTTCTTCTCTTTCTGTTTGTGTTATGTTTCCTGTTTTTACATCAACGGTATATATAGTTGTTACTTTTACCTTTTTCCCATTTTCTCTTTGAACTACTTCTACCTTATCCTTCGCCGCAACTTTCACTACTGTCTCTGTTGCGTCTGTTACTTCCGGATTTCCTACTCGTTCTGTTACTTCTCCTGTTTTTGGATTTACTTCGTATGTTGTCGTTACTTTTCTTGTTCCTTTTTGTCCAAGAATAGTAATATTTTTTTGTCCTTTTTCTCGCGTACTATCTTTTTCGTATCTTACCGGACTTTGTATTTCTGTAACTTCTACCTTATCTTTCACCGCAACTTTTACTACTGTCTCAGTTGCTTCTTTCACCTCTGGCGTTCCTGTTCGTTCTGTTACTTCTCCTGTTTTTGGATTTACTTCGTACGTTGTCGTTACTTTTCTTGTTCCTTTTTCTCCAGGAATAGTAATATTTTTTTGTCCTTTTTCTCTCGTACTATCTTTTTCGTATCTTACCGGACTTAGTGTTTCTGTAACTTCTACCTTATCTTTCACCGCAACTTTTACTACTGTCTCAGTTGCTTCTTTCACCTCTGGCGTTCCTGTTCGTTCTGTTACTTCTCCTGTTTTTGGATTTACTTCGTACGTTGTCGTTACTTTTCTTGTTCCTTTTTCTCCAGGAATAGTAATATTTTTTTGTCCTTTTTCTCTCGTACTATCTTTTTCGTATCTTATTGGACTTGGTATTTCTGTAACTTCTACTTTATCCTTCGCGGGAACTTTTATTATTGTATCAGTTGCTTTCTTTTCTGTTTTTTCTACAGTTTCACTTATTGTTCCATCTTTTTCATTAAGTGTATATCTTATAATTTCTTTTTCATAACCATTAGAACCTTCTATACGCTCGTTAGATAATCCTCTTGCTTTTTCTTTATCTGCGACATATACTGTTTTTGACAGAATTTCCTTTGTATTTTCTGTAGACTTAACCCCTACATTAACTACCTCATCAACAGCTGGTTCTTTAGTTTCTTTATCTAATGTTAAATTCCCATCTTCATCCTTGATATAAGTCGTTTTAATTACTCCGTCAATACCCTTTTTAATTACAGACCTTTCCCCTTTGTTTAATTCTTTATCTGCTACATATTTTGTACTGAAAGGAATGTTTTTTTCTTTTTCAACTATTGATTCAATTTTATATAATCCTGTTTTTATCTCAAAATCTTCTTTAGTAGCGGTATCTATTTTTTTCTCAAATAATATATTTCCATCAACAGATAATCTTATTTTATCTTCAGTTCCTATTTTTTTTACTCTGTCGCTAAACCATTGTTTTAATTTAGAATCATCTTTTAAATCCTTTAACTCGAACTCAGCAACATCGCTGTAGTCTACATTTTCTTCCTTTCTATATACAGGTTCTTTCGGATTCCCATCAATATAAGATTTTACCCAATCGAGTTGTTCTTTAGAAAAGACTAATCCACCACTTCTTTCCCCAACAACTCCATTTTGATGTACTCCGATAATTTCACCCTTATCATTATAAAGTCCACCACCTGATGCACCTGGTTTAGTACCCGTATATCCAATTCCAGTCAAACCAGCACCTCGGTCTACTACATCGGTAACCTTAGTGTCGATAACTGGCTTTAATTTACCATCAGGAAAACCATAAACTGACACTTTATCACCACTATTTACAACAGAAACATCTTTTTTTACAGCAGCAGGCGTAACATTATCCACAACCTCTTTAAACTTAACTAAAGCAAGATCATGCGTAAATCCAACAACTGAATCATCTTTTTTCCAATAATGAATATCAGAGTCTGTAAAGAATACCTTTTTACCATTTGGAAGTACTGCGTAATATTTCTTATCATTATTATCAGTAGCTTTTTCCGTCACCTTACCATTCTCAAACTTCAAGAAATTATGAGCGACCGTAAGTAATAAATCTTTTTCAATTAGTGTACCAGAACCTGTACCATCAGGTGTTACTATAATCGCTGTTGCATCAAAATTACGAAGTCCATTCGGTGCATTCTTCACCTCATCGCTTGGTTTAGGAAGTGTAACATTACCAGATGTATCGACTTGCCCAGGTTGTGTTCTAACGAAGTTGTCTCCTTTAATAACAGCATCAATATATGTATTTCCTAATGATAATTTACTTACAAAATCTTTAGACCAATTTTCATTAAACTTCTTATTGATCGCCTCTCCATCAATAGATACAATTGTAGCGTTAGGATTTTTGCCAAATAGTTCTTTATTTTCCTTATCTTGTTTAAAGTCGTAATTAACCGCAGAGCCTACGTCACCTTGCGCGACGACTCTTTCTACTAACTTTTCTCCAGCTTCATTCTTAATTCTAAGTACTACTTTACCTTTTTCTGTACCTGATAGTAATCTTCCACGACCATTGCTATCAAATGAATATCTAGCACCATCTATTTCACGCTCTGTACTTACTAACGCCCTATGGTTGTCATCATAATAATATTTATCATTACCACTAACAAACCAACCTTTGATACCATGTTCTTCTATCATTTTATTTATCCAAGATCTATGTTTATCGGTGAAAAATAAACCTCCACCATGCTGCTCAGCATCAGTTCCTGCATCCGTATTTGTACCATGTTGATGAATACCTACAACTTCGCCTTTATCATTAAAAATTGGACCTCCTGAGAATCCACCTAAAGCACTCGTATTATAAGTACCGTCACCAGTAGTTGTATTTAGACTTGATAATGTACCAGAGATTTTATACATTTTACCATCTTTTAATCTTGCTTTCGTTGCTTCTGACAATCTTTTCGAAGAGAAATCATTTGGATAACCTATTAAAGTAATATTATCACCTTGACTAGCGACACCAATTTCACGTGGTTTATCTTCACCGTTTGTCATCGCCTCTACAGGACGTTCTGTAACTACAGCTGCTAAATCATTTTCGTAAGATTTAGCAAATTCTTTTTGATTATAGTAATAAATATTTCCTTTTGGTATGATATCGCTAGTTCCATTCGCTGGTGCATTGTTACGTTTTTCCGTATCAGAGTTCATAACAACATAGCTTTGAGCACTATTACCTCCACGAACATAACCTGAACCAGAAGCTTTGTCTTTATCTAAATAATTGTGAGCAACTGTCACCATAACATTCGGTGCGACAAATACTCCACTACCTGAAGCAACCTGTTTTGATCCATTGCTGTCAAAACTAGTATACGTCATAGCAACACCGCTAGTTTCTTTATTATGGACATCTGCATCCACAATATCAGCTCCACCTTTTACAACTGCGGCATGAGCTTCTTTACTTATTATTTGACTATTATCCATTGCACCGTATGCTAATATTCCGCAAAAACTTATGCAACCTACTAATCCATATTTCTTAGTCTTTCTGAAAAAACCATAAGTTCTTTCTTTTCTTATCATTTATATTTCCCTCCAAACATTATACATAATTTTTAATCGTTTATAATAATAAATCTATGTTATAGCCAGTATATCACGATTTATAAATACATTTCTTCTATTATATTATACCCTAAATAACCGTAAATTTACTATCCATTTTCTTATTTTTATAATTACATTAGTTACTTATACATACAAGAACTAAATCTAGCTTGAATTTTCACAAAAAATACATTAAAAAACAAGAAAAAAGGGAGTAATTCAAAAATCGTAATTTCGAAAAAATCGATTTTAATGAATTACCACCGCTAAATTTATTAGATATTGGTTGTATACTAAAAAAAGTTCGAGATAGGGATTTCCCTTACCTCGAACTTTTATCTAACTCTTTATTTTAATCTGTCGTATATTTTATATTAGAAGATTCCAACTATTGTTTCTGTTTCTTCATCGATATCGATATTTAATGCACTTGGTACTTTTGGAAGTCCTGGCATTGTTAGTACTTTATTCGCATAAGCTACTACGAATCCAGCACCACTACGTAGTTTAACATCATTGATAGTAATGTTAAATCCTGTAGGACGACCTTTAATTTTCGCATTATCTGTTAATGAAGCTGGAGTTTTTGCCATACATACTGGTAGATGCTTGAATCCAAGTCTTTCGATTCTTTCGATTTCAGCTTTAACTTCATCAGAGAAGTTAACTCCATCTGCTCCATAAATCTCACGACATACTGTTTCGATTTTTTCAGTAATTGAAGCTTCATCTTTGTATAATAATTGTAGTTCTTTGTCATTTCCTTCTACAGCTTTTACTACTTTTTCTGCTAGGTCTACTCCACCAAGACCACCTTTTTCCCATACTTCTGTACGAGAGAATTCTACACCTTGTTCTTTTGCCCAATTTTCTAAGAATGCTAATTCTTTTTCTGTATCAGTAACAAAGACATTTAGAGCTACCACTATCGGTAAATTGAATTTACGTAAGTTTTCGATGTGTTTTTCTAAGTTTTGAACACCTTTAGCTAATGCTTCTAAGTTTTCTTCTTTTAGATCTTTTTCTTCAATGTCTCCGTGTAGTTTTAATGCTTTAACTGTAGCTACTACTACAGCAGCCTTTGGTTTAAGACCAGCTTTACGACATTTAATGTTTAAGAATTTCTCAGCTCCTAGGTCAGCTCCGAATCCTGCTTCTGTAATTACGTAATCAGCAAATTTTAAAGCTGTTTTTGTAGCTAAGATTGAGTTACATCCGTGTGCAATATTTGCGAATGGTCCACCGTGAATAATTGCTGGGTTGTTTTCTAATGTTTGAACAATATTCGGTTTAATTGCATCTTTTAATAATGAAGTTATTACACCTTCAATTTTCAAATCTTTTAGGTAAACTGGTTCACCTTTTTTATTGTAAGCTACAAGAATATTGCTTAATTTTTCTTTAAGATCAGCAATACCCTCTGACAGACATAGAATAGCCATTACTTCACTAGCTACAGTAATATCGAATCCGTCAAGACGTTCTAAGTCTGTTCCTGCATTTACTTTAACATGGCGTAAATCACGAGCGTTCATGTCCATAACACGGTTAAAGACGATTTTATCTATTTCTAATTCGTTTCCTTGGAATACGTGGTTATTTACTAACACTGCGATTGCATTGTGAGCCGTAGTAATAGCGTGCATATCTCCAGTAAAGTGAAGGTTAATGTCTTCCATAGGTACAACTTGAGCATATCCTCCACCAGCTGCTCCACCTTTTCTTCCTAATACAGGACCTAAAGATGGTTCACGTAGCGCTACACAAGATTTTTTCCCGATTCTATTTAACCCATCAGATAAACCAATAGTTACAGTACTTTTCCCTTCACCACTTGATGTTGGGTTAATAGATGTAACTAATACTAGTTTTGCATCTTCGTTAATATCTTTTTTAATATTTTTTGTTTGGATTTTTGCTTTGTGATTTCCGTATAATATTAAATCTTCTTCTTTTATCCCTAATTTACCTGCTACTTCAGCAATATGTTTCTTTTCACATTCGTTTGAAATTTGAAAGTCTGACTTCATTTAATCTACCTCTTTTCTTTGGACTTTATTTTATTATTTTAATCTTCCAATCCTGGAATACGTTTGTATATTTTGTCAATATTTACAAGGTGTACATTTAGATCAAAACAGCTATCTAATACTTCTTTAGACACTGTATTTTTTATAGTTTCGTTTTCTTCTAGAAGTTCTCTAAATGAAATACCTTCGAACCATGATTTCATCGCTAATGGTTGCACTAAATCATACGCCTCTTCACGTGAGAATGAGTATTTTTCAATAAGATTACTCATAGTTCTTTGAGCGAAGATTACACCATTAGTAGCATAAATATTTTTAATCATGTTATCTGTAAATACTGTTAGATTTTTCACAACATTAGTAAATCTGTTTAACATATAGTCTAATAATGTTGTTGCATCATTACTTAATATTCTTTCTGCACTTGAGTGAGAAATATCACGCTCATGCCATAATGGAATATTTTCGTAAGCTGCAAACATATATCCACGCATAATTCTAGCACATCCTGCCATGTTTTCACTTGAGATTGGATTACGTTTGTGAGGCATTGCACTTGACCCTTTTTGATTTTTCGAGAAGAATTCTTCTGCTTCTCTTACTTCTGTACGTTGTAAGTGACGAATCTCTACTCCGATTTTTTCGATTGAACTTGCGATTAACGCTAAAGTTGCATAGTAATCTGCGTGTCTATCACGCTGTAAAGTTTGTGTAGAAATATTACTTGATTCAATTCCTAATTTTGCACAAACATAGTCTTGAACTTCTGGTGGTGTATTTGAGAATGTACCTACTGCTCCAGAGATTTTCCCTACTTCGATAATTTTTCTAACTTCGTTGAAACGTTTGATATGACGATTAAATTCATCATAATAAAGTGCAAATTTTAATCCGAAACTGCTGATATCAGCATGCACTCCGTGAGTACGTCCGATACAAGGTGTAAATTTATATTGAAGTGCTTTTTCTTTTAATACTTCTTGGAAGTTTAGTAAATCTCTATAAAGTATATCGTTAGCTTGTTTATATAAATATCCATAAGCAGTATCAACAACATCAGTAGATGTTAATCCATAGTGCACCCATTTTTTCTCATCACCTAGATAACTTGAAACATTACGAGTGAAAGCTACGATATCATGTTTTGTTTCTTTTTCTAATTCTAAAATTCCTGGTAGGTCAAATTTTGCATTAGCGAATAATTTCTCAACATCTTCTTTTGGTACAACCCCTAATGTACTCCAAGCTTCTGTTGCATAAAGTTCTACTTCTAAATATGCTTTAAAACGATTTTCATCGCTAAAGATATTTCGCATTTCTTCTCTACTATATCTTTCAATCATTGCAATAATCTCCTGATGTTATATTTTTCAATCGGTTTATATCAAAATACTATAAAGACAAGTGACCGATGTCTTTTCTGTAAAATAGTTCTTCACATTCTATTTTTACTATCTCATTATACACTTTTTTATATGCTTCTTGCAAGCTCTTTCCTTGTGCACAGACTAATAATACACGACCACCATTAATTACTATATCATCATCCACACGCTTAGTCCCCATATGGAATACTGGTGTAGACACTTTATCTAAGCCATGTATTACAGCCCCTTTTTCACTGTGCTCCGGATATCCTTTCGCTGCCATTACAACACCGATAAAAGCATCTTTGCTCCATGATAATTTTACTTCTCTACCATCGATAATATTATTTGCTATTTCGTACAAATCACTCTCTAATGACAGAAGTAATATCTCACTTTCTGGATCACCAAAACGAACGTTAAATTCAATAGTTTTTACTCCGTCTTGACATTTCATAAGACCGGCATATAATATTCCGTAAAATGGCATTCCTTCATCACTCATTGCATCAACCATAGGTTGAACTACATTTCTAACACCTTCATCAATATCTTCTTGAGTGATTTTCTTAAGTGGTAGATATGCTCCCATACCTCCAGTATTTAAACCTTCATCATTATCAAATGCACGTTTATGATCTTGTGCAATTTCCATTGGATAAACTTTTCTATCAGAGACGAAACACATTAACGAAAATTCTTCACCTTGAAGAAATTCTTCAATAACGACGCTAGATCCAGCTTTATTGAATTTAGCATTACACATCATTTCTTTAAGTTCAGCTTGTGCTTCTTCTAGAGTATTCGCTATAATTACACCTTTACCCGCAGCTAAGCCATCTGCTTTAAGGACAATAGGTGCTTTTTGTTTACTTAAGTACTCTTTTGCCTGTTCATAATCATTAAAACTTTCATATTTTGCTGTAGGGATATTGTATTTTCTCATCATCATTTTTGAGAATACTTTACTTCCTTCTAGTTGTGCCGCAAGTTTAGATGGTCCAAAGGCACGAACACCTACTTTTTGCAGTTCATCTACTAACCCATTTACTAATGGCACTTCAGGTCCAACGAAAACAAGGTCGATATCATTTGTTTTTGCGTAGTTTGGTATTTGGTCTTCTGTTAATGCTACACATACTCCAAATTCTTCAACTGCAGGATTGATTCCTGCCATATGTACTTCGTGACCTTCTTTATGGAATTTATAAGCGATAGCGTGCTCTCTACCACCACTTCCTACTACTAATACTTTAGCCATATTAGTGTTTAAAGTGGCGTATTTTACTGAAGACCATTGCCACACCTTTCTCATTACATGCATCTATGCTTTCTTGATCTCGTATAGATCCACCTGGTTGCACTATCGCAGCAATACCGTAATCAGCCGCAATATCAGCATTATCTCTCATCGGGAAGAATGCATCAGAAGCTAGCACTGCACCTCTTGCTTTTTCCCCTGCTTGTTCTAAAGCTATTTTACATGAACCTACTCTATTCATCTGCCCAGCACCAATTCCTAAAGTTTGCCCATCTTTTACTACTACTATTGCGTTTGATTTAACGTGTTTTACCACTTTTAAGCCAAACTCAATATCTCTTTGTTGACTTTCATCAACTTTTTTCTCAGTTACACTTTCATATTCATCAGCAAGTTTATCATTAAAATCTTGTACTAAGATTCCACCACGAACACTTTTAATTTGTTGTTCATGATTATTATTTTTTTCTGATAGTTTGTAAATACGTAGATTTTTCTTTTTAGTCAGTATCTCTAATGCTTCTTCATCATAATCTGTTGCTAGTATAATTTCTAAAAAGATACTGTGCATTTTTTCAGCAGTTTCTTTATCTACTTTTCCATTTACTGCAACGATTCCGCCAAAAATAGACACAAGATCCGCTTCATAAGCTCGACTATATGCTTCAAACACAGAATTTCCCGTCGCTACTCCACATGGATTCATGTGCTTAACAGCAACACATGTAGTTTCATCAAACTCTGAAAGAATATCTAAAGCTGCAGAAGCATCTTGGATATTATTGTATGACATTTCCTTACCGTGCAGTTGAACAGCATTTTGCAAAGCATAGCTTTCATTATTATCTTGTACGTAGTGGTAAGCTTTTTGATGAGGGTTTTCCCCGTAACGAAGACTATCTTGAAGTTTATAAGATAATGTTAATCTTTCAGGTACAAGTTTATCTTTTTTATTAAAGTAATTGGCGATAGCAGCATCGTAACTTGCAGTAGTATTGAATACTTTTATAGCTAAAGCACGACGTGTTTCATACGTTATGCCACCTTGCTCAAGCTCTTCTAGAACTTTTTCATAGTCATTGATATCAGTAACTACTGCTACATCGTTGAAGTTTTTAGCAGCACTTCTAAGCATGCTAGGACCACCGATATCAATATTTTCGATAATTTCCTCTTCACTAACCCCTTCTTTTTTTACAGTAGCTTCAAAAGGATATAAGTTTACACAAACTAAATCGATATACTCGATATTATTTTCAGCTACATGTTTATTATGAAGTTCGTTTCCACGTTTTGAAAGTAATCCACCATGAATTTTAGGGTGCAAAGTTTTTACACGACCTTCTAAAATTTCTGGAAAATGTGTAACATCTTCGATACTAATACAGCTCACACCATTATTTTTCAAATGCGTATAAGTTCCACCTGTACTAATTACTTCGAAACCATATTTTTCTAAACCTTTTGCAAATTCTACAATATTCGTTTTATCACTTACACTTATTAATGCTCTTTTAGTCATAGTGCCTCCTCAACTAACTTTAATATTACTTCTGGATATAATTTATGTTCTAGTTTATGTACTTTTTCAGTAACAGTTTCTATAGTATCATCTTCTAAAACTTCAAATGATCTTTGAGCGATTACTTCTCCACCATCAAGTTCTTCATTTACATAATGGATACTAATTCCTATCTCTTTCTCACCTGCATTGAACGCTTGTTCGATAGCATCTTTTCCTTTAAATTTTGGTAATAAAGACGGATGTAAATTAAGAATTGTCTTTTTATATTTTTCTAAGAAATACGGTGAAATGATTCTCATATATCCTGCTAAAAATATATAGTCTAAATCTTTAACTTTCTCTAATATTACACTTTCATATGCTTCTTTCGACTCAAAATCTTTCGAAGAGAATATGAATACTTTAATATTTCTATCATGTGCTTTTCTAATAACCGCTGCATCTTTTCTATCGCACACTAATAGCTCAATTGAAATTTTGTCTTTTAATCTTTCATCATCAGCAATTTTTTCGAAATTACTTCCTGTTCCTGATGCAAATATCGCTACTTTCTTCATACAATTTTTATTCCACTTTCATCTGTTACTTCACCAAGGACAAACGCATTATCAATTAATGATAAAGTTTTATCTACGTCTTCCTTGTTTACTATTAATGCCATACCTACACCCATATTAAAGATATGATACATTTCTTCCTCATCAATCTTACCTTTTTCTTGTAGGTACTTAAATATTTCTGGTACTACATATGAACCTTTATCAATCTTCATACCTAGTCCATCTTTTAGAGCACGAGGTAAATTCTCATGGAAACCTCCCCCAGTAATATGAGCTATCCCTGCTACTCTTACCTCATCTAGTACTTTTAGTACTTCTTTTACATAGATTTTAGTAGGTGTTAATAAAGTTTTTCCTACTGTACTTCCGTTAAATTCTTCGTTTAAACCAATATTATTATCTTTTAAAATTTTTCTTACTAAAGAGAATCCATTAGAATGTACTCCACTTGACGGAAGACCTATCACAACTTGACCTGCTTTTGTATTTTCTGTACTTAATAATAGTTCTTTTTCTTGAGCACCTACGCAGAATCCAGCAATATCGTATTCACCGTCTTCATAAAATCCTGCCATCTCAGCAGTCTCCCCACCTACTATCGCACATCCTGCTTGGACACAACCTTCGGCAACACCTTCAACTATCGCTTCTACTTGTTCAGGGTAGTTTTTACCTACCGCTAGATAATCTAGGAAAAATAACGGAATAGCACCTTGAGCTAATATATCGTTAGCACACATCGCTACTACATCGATACCGATAGTATTATGAATATCTAATTCGAATGCAAGTTTTAATTTAGTTCCGACACCATCAGTACCACTAACTAATACTGGATTTTTAAAGTTATAACTACTAAGGTCAAACGCTCCCCCAAAACCACCGATAGCTGACATCATACCAAGATTTTTAGTACGAGCTACGTGTTTTTTAATACGTTCCACACTTTCATAACCTGCTTGCAGACTTACACCACTTTCTTCATACTTCTTACTCATTACATTCTACCTCTCTCTTTTAGAAATTGTTTTTGAATATCTGTCATAGAATTAACGTAGCTTTCTTCATAGTCATATAGACCTGCTGAATAATCCCCGTTATAACACTCCATACATAATCCCGTATAAGGAGCATCATAATTTAAACCAATAGAATCTATCAATCCTTGTTCACTTAAGAAACCTAGTGAATCAGCTCCAATAATTTCACATATTTCTTCATTTGTTTTGTTTGCTGAAATAAGTTCTTCTGTAGTAGATATATCTATTCCATAAAAACTTGGGAACATAAGTGGTGGACAAGCAATTCTTACGTGTACTTCTCTTGCTCCCGCTTCTTTTAGCAATTGAACTATTCTTTTACTAGTAGTTCCTCGAACAATCGAATCATCGACTAAGACAATACTCTTACCTTGAACTACACCTCTAACCGCTGACAGTTTCATTCTTACACCTTGTTCACGAAGTTCTTGAGTAGGTTGAATAAATGTACGAGCTACATATTGATTTTTAATTAATCCCATTTCATATGGAAGTCCACTTTCTTCTGCATAACCACTAGCTGCTGATAAAGATGAGTTAGGTACACCAATTACCATATCAGCGTCTGGTGTAGGTTGTTCTTTAGCAAGTGTACGCCCTGTTCTTTTTCTAGCACTATGTACATTAATACCAGCTATATTAGAGTCTGGTCTAGCGAAATACACATATTCCATCGCAGCGATTGCTACTTGTGTATCTTCTGTATATTTCTCGATTCTTATACCTTTATCATTAATAGTAACTAACTCACCTGCACCTACATTACACACGAACTCAGCACCGACTACATCTAGTGCACAAGTTTCACTTGCTGCAACGTACGCTCCATTTTTCATCTTACCTATCGCTAAAGGTCTAAAACTATTTGGATCTACTGCTCCGTAAAGAGTATTTTCAGTTAAGACTAGATATGTAAATCCACCTTTAATAATATTTAGACTTTCTTTAAGCTGTTCTTTAAAAGTTTCTTTTTTACTTCTTCTAATAAGATGAATAAGTACTTCAGTATCTGAAGAAGAATGGAATATTGCACCTTGCTGTTCTAATTCTTTTTTTAGAGTTTTAGCATTAATCAAGTTACCATTGTGACAAATACCAACACTTATATCATAAAAATGAAATAGAAATGGTTGAATGTTTTGAATACTATTGCTACCACTAGTCGCATATCTAACATGCCCAATAGCACTTTCTCCAACTAGTCTTTCTAGTTTTTCCTTATCACGAAATACTTCTGATACTAAACCAAGATCACGATGTCCTCGTAATTTAGTACCATCTTTAGAAACAATTCCTGCTCCTTCTTGACCTCTATGTTGTAAACTGTGCAACCCAAAGTACGTCACATTACTTGCTTCAGGATGTCCCCAAATACCAAATACTCCACATTCTTCATTAAGACTACGCATTTTTTAATCTCCTTAAAACTTCTTCATAAGCTTCCATTACAGAACCTAAATCTCTTCTAAATCTATCTTTATCTAATTTTTCATTTGTATCTTTATCCCAAAGACGGCATGTATCTGGAGAAATCTCATCAGCAAGAATTATTTCACCATCTTTAGTTTTCCCAAATTCAATTTTAAAATCAACAAGTACTAAGTTTGCATCTAAGTACAATTTTTGTAATAGTTCATTGATTTTTAAAGCTTGATTTCTGATATTTTCTAACTCTTCTTCTGTAACGATTTCTAATGCCACTGCATGATCATTGTTAATTAGTGGGTCGTTTAGTTCATCATTTTTATAACTTAACTCAAAGACAGGTTTTTTTAATTTTTTCCCCTCTTCAAGTCCATATTTTTTCGCCATAGAACCTGCTACTATATTACGTACAATTACTTCTAAAGGAATAATAGTAACATGCTTACAAATTTGGTCTGTTTCATTAACTTTTCTAATAAAGTGTGTTTTTACACCTTGTTTTTCTAAGTATTCAAAGATTAATGAAGTAATTGTATTATTGAATACTCCTTTTCCTTCAAACTCTTCTTTTTTTACACCGTTAAAGGCAGTAGCACTATTTTTATAATGTACATATATTTCATCATTGTTTTCACATTCGAACAGTTGTTTAGCTTTTCCTTCGTATAAAAGTTTCATTATTTTCTTCCCCCTTTGAAGTAATTCACTCCATTTTTGAATATATCTTGTTTTACTTTTATTGTATTTGTTTTATATAATGTAGCTCCGTATCTCTCGCTGTGTCCCATTTTCCCTAGGATAAGTCCATCTTCACTAATTAATCCTTCAGTAGCTAGAAGTGAACCGTTAGGATTGAAACGACCATTTAATGTAGCATTCCCATCGAAATCACTATATTGGAAAGCAACAAGATGTTTAAATTTGTTAATATTAAGTCCTACTACTTTACCCTCACCATGACTGAACACTACTTCATGTTGATCTCCAATATTAAAATCTTGTAACCAAGGTGAGTTTGTATTAGCTACACGAGTAAAAGCTGTAGTTGAAATATGTTCATAACTATCATTCCTGTATAGTGTTAGGTCATCTTCTGCCAACTCTCTAACTTCACCGTATGGTAATAGCCCTGATTTTAGTAATGCTTGGAATCCATTACATACACCTAAAATTAATTTTTTCTGAGCAAGGTGTTTATGAATCGCATCTTTAACTTTTTCGTTTTTTAAGAAGTTTACAATGTATTTAGCACTTCCATCCGGTTCATCCCCACTCGAGAATCCTCCAGGGAACATAATTATATGAGATTCTTCTATAGCTTTAGTGAATTCATCTATAGATTGTTCAATATCATTTTCACGAGTATTTCTAATAACTACTGTAATAGGTGTAGCTCCAGCTTCTAAGAAGGCTTTTTCACTATCGTACTCACAGTTAGTACCAGGGAATACTGGAATAACTACTTTTACATCTTCTACATATTCTGGATAATATTTTTTCTCTTTATATTCTGTATGAAGATTTTCAACATTACCTTTATCTTCATTTTGATACAATGGATAAACTTTATTTAGTGTTTTTGTATACGCTTCGTAAATATCTTTATGCATAAACACTTCGTTATTAATTATAATTCTTTCACTAACTTTTCCTAATTTTTCAAACGGTAGTTCTACCGTTGCTTCTACTACAAGAGACGCTGGATCAAAGTTAAGAATGTTTTCTTTTTCAACTTCAAAACCAAGATCATTACCTAGTGACATTTTCACTAATGAAGCGGCAATACTTCCTTCTTCTTGGACATATGCAGATACTATCTTACCTTCTTTAATATATTTATGAACAAGTTCGTAATTTTCTAAAGTTTTCTTAATATCTGGGTATCCTTTTTCATCTTTTTCTACAGGAACATAGTATAAACTATTGCCAACTTTTTTCAGTTCAGGAGTAATTACATCAGTTATTTTTACAGGTGTACAAGCAAATGAAATTAATGTCTCAACTACATTTAAGTCATTGAAAGTACCCGACATACTATCCTTACCTCCGATACTTGGTCTACCTATTTCTTTTTGAGCATAAATACTTCCTAATAAACTTTGAGTAACTTTACCCCATTTAGTACTATCAGTTCCTAATTTTTCGAAGTATTCTTGGAATGAGAAGTATAAGCTGTCTTTATTTCCACCTACTGCGTAAACTTTTGCTACTGATTCTAACACCGCGTAAATAGATGAAAGGAATGGTGAGTAGTACGAAATTTTCGGAATAAATCCATATGTTAAGATTGTCGCAGTATCACTTGTTGTATGTAATGTTGGTAAAGCTTGAACACTCGCTTGAACTGGTGTAAGTTTATGTTTCCCAGCAAAAGGCATAAGCACTGTAGTTACACCAATAGATGAGTCGAATTTTTGCGCTAGGCCTTTTTGACAAGTTACATTTAACTCACCTAATTCGCTTAAGATGTTTTCACGAGTTACCTCTTTATTTAAGAATGGATTAGCGGCAGTATTATCTTTCATCGTAACTGATGATCTTTGACGAACACCACTAGTTTCTAAGAAATCAGCACTCATATCAACAACTTTCTCATCGTTATAATACATTTCTAATCTACGTCTATTAGTTATCGTAGCAACATGAGCGTATTCAATATTTTCTTTTTCACATTCACGAATAAATGTCTCATAATCTTTTTTATCTATCGCTACTGCCATACGTTCTTGAGATTCACTAGTAGCAAGTTCTGTCGCATTAAGACCTTGATATTTAGTAAGAACTTTTTCTAAATGAATTTCAATACCATCAGAAAGTTCACCGATAGCTACACAAACACCACCAGCTCCAAAGTCATTACATTTTTTAACAAGTCTTGTAACTTCTGGTTTTCTAAATAAACGTTGTAACTTACGTTCTTCAGGCGCATTACCTTTTTGAACTTGGCTAGACATTGTATTTAATGAATCGTTAGTATGTTCTACACTTGAACCACTCGCACCTTGAATACCATCACGACCAGTTCTACCACCTATCATTACAACAATATCACCATTGACAAGAGTTTCTCGTTTATAATCTCCGTCTTTAACGGCTCCGACTACAGCACCAACTTCCATATGTTTAGCTACATAGCTATCGTCATATAATTCACGGACAAAAGTAGTCGCAAGACCAATCTGGTTACCATATGATGAGTTACCATGTGCAGTTCCTTTAGCTATATCCACTTGAGGAAGTTTGTGTTTTAGAGTATCTTCACGTTTTTGTAATACATTACCACTTCCTGAAATACGCATAGCTTGATATACGTAACTACGTCCTGATAGTGGGTCTCTAATAGCTCCCCCTATACAAGTACTCGCTCCCCCGAATGGCTCGATTTCACTTGGGTGATTGTGAGTTTCATTTTTGAATTGGATTAACCAACGTTCTTTTTCACCATTATTTTCTATAGTAGTAAAGAATGAACACGCATTAATTTCTTCACTTACTTCAATATTTTCATCTTTTAGTACTTTTACATGGTATTTACCAATGATACTAGCCATATCCATAAGCGTGATAGGTTTATCGTTACGATCAAGCTCATCACGGACATTTAAGTAATAATCAAATGCATCTTGCATCTCTTTTTGGAAAAGTTCTGACTCAATTTTAACTTCATCCAATACAGTTTCAAATGTAGTGTGTCTGCAATGGTCACTCCAATAACAATCTAACACATAGATTTCAGTCTCAGTTGGTACACGACCTTCTTTTTTGAAATAATCTTGAATAAATACTAAGTCTTCAATATTCATCGCTAGAGAAAATTCTTTTTTAAGACCAAGTAACGCATCTTTGTCAAACTCTAAAAATCCAGCTAAGTCTTTTAGTGGTTTTGGAGTAGAATCTAGTGTGAAGTCAAGAATTGATAAATCTTTCTTACGAGCTTCAATAGGATTTACTAAGTAGCTTTCTACAAGTTCTAGTTGCTCATCTGTTAACTGTTTATTAAAAAGAACTAGCTTGCCACTTCGTACAGTTGCTTTACTTTTTGAGTTAAGCAATCTTATGCTTTCTTTTGCGCTGTCAGCTCTTTGATCGTATTGAGCAGGTAGAACTTCATAAGCAAAGTACTTCCCATCATTAAGCTCAATATCTTCAAATACTTCATCAACAACAATCTCAGAAAACACAGAAGTTTTAGCCAGTTCATAAGTTTCTTCATCAATATTAAAGACATCATAAATTACATACAACTCCACAGAGTCAAGACCTAGATTAAACTCTAAGTTCAAGTTATCTCTTAGTTGTAATTCTTCTTTATTATATCCATTGCGTTTCTTTACAAAAATTCGTTTATTAGTCATGTTCTCCTCCTAAAATTACATCACCGTAAAAATTAATATGTCCTATTTTTCTATCTTGGCGTGGTTCTTTTTCATATAAATGTAAGTACCCACCATTATTTTTATACACATCTATAAAATACTCTAAATCTTGACCAAGTATATTATAAAGTGTTGTTTCTTTATTCTCTATCTTACCTACTTTTAAGCCACAAATAGCTTCAATATGAGCTCTAAATTGACTCTTAGTTGCACTCTGCATCGTTATATGCCCTGAATTGTGAACTCGTGGTGCTATTTCATTAAAAATCACCTTACCTTCACTTATAAAGAACTCAACTGTAAGTACCCCATAATAGTCAAAATTGCTAAGGATTCTTTTAGTATACTCAATCGCAAGAGCTTCTTGTTCTTTAGTTGCTGTAGTAGGAACTTTCGAACGATATAAGATATTATTTCTATGTTCATTTTCTACTACTGCGACAATATTTACCTCATCTTTATCTTTAACCGCAACTACCGAGATTTCTTTATCAAGTTTAACGAATTCTTCTAATAACGTATGCGGTTCTACTTCTTCACTAGAATTTATCATTTTCTGACCTTTTCCATCATAACCAAAACGTACAGTTTTCATTAAATAAGGTTTTGTTATTTCCACATTTGTATCTTCTTCAACATATATATAGTCTACTGTTGGTATCTCTAGTTTTCTAGCAAATTCTTTTTCATAATATCTATGCTGCGTAGTTCTTAATACTTCCGCACTTTGAACAATGTTATACTTTTTCTCTAACTTTTCTAAAGAAGCGGCATCAATATTCTCAAATTCAAAAGTAATGACATCACTAAGCGAGCATAACTTTTCTACACTTGCGAAATCATTAAACTCTGCTTGAATAAAAACATCGCTAAATATTTTAGCGCAACAGCTGTCGCTAGGATCTAGAACAGCAATTTTATAACCCATCTCCTTGGCACTCATAGCAAGCATTCTTCCTAGTTGACCGCCACCGATTATTCCAATAGTTTTTCCTGGTAAAATTGTCTTAATCATAGTTTCATCTCTTCCAATACTATTCTTTCTTGTTCTTTTTTGAATTGTTCGTATTTATCAGCATACTTTTTATTAGTGATTCCTAGTATTGACAAAGCACTAATAGCCGCATTTTTTGCACCTGCTACACCTATTGCCATAGTTAAGACCGGAACACCTGCAGGCATCTGAACTATTGAATACAATGAGTCAACTCCACTAAGAACACTCGATTTAATCGGAACACCAATGACTGGTAATGTCGTCATAGAAGCAACCATACCCGGAAGATGTGCTGCCCCTCCTGCCGCAGCTATAATTAAAGAATAGCCATTACTTCTTGCATTCTTTGAAAATTCAACTAATAAATCTGGTGTCCTATGTGCACTTACTACTTTTTTATCAAAAGGAATTTCGAATTCTTCTAACAACTTACAAGTTTCTTCCATCGTCGTATAATCCGATTTCGAACCCATAATCACCGCAACTTTCATACTTTAAGCTCCTTTTTTTATTTAAATGTACGTTTTTTAATCATATATTTGCGTAAAATATCTTTATCGTACGTCTACAAATAAAATTATACTACTTGTTTAAATATTTATCAAGTAGTATCTAGAGAAAAATCGGATATTTTTTTATTTTTAATCTGAATTACTAAATATTTCATGAACTTTTTTCGTTTAATTCTTATTCCAAATATTGATTTGCATAATTAAATACAGACATTTAATTTTTAAGCACTCTAGATCCTTGATACACTTGACTTTTAAAAAATACTCTCCGAAAGCTCTCCAAAGTTAGATGAAAAAACCTATTTTTTGGTATAAATCATTTTAGAAACTGAAAAGCAAAATAAGAATATTTTAAGATGAAAAAAATTAAAATTAATAATCTTCTAAAAAAATATTTACATATGTTAAAACATATGTTAAAATATATATCGTTAGGAGGTAAACTCATGAGTTCGAAAGAATTAATAAAACAGCTTAATAAATTAGGTTGGCAAGAAGTCCGAATAAAAGGAAGTCACCACCAATTTAAGCACCCTAACAAAGATTATCTTATAACCGTACCACACCCAAAGAGAGATTTACCAAAAGGTACGGCACAAAAGATATTAAAACAAGCGGGCTTGAAATAAAGCCCCTTGATTTTAGGAGGTTAACCACATGAAATATATGTATTACGCAGTATTTACACAAGAAAAAGATTATATAGATATAACATTTCCCGATTTAAAAGGTTGTATTACTTTTGGTGATAATTTAGAAGAAGCTTTATACATGAGTAAAGACGCTCTAGAGGGTTATTTATTAGTATTAGAAGATGAAAAAATGAGTATACCAAAACCAAGTACATATCAAGAGTTACAAGCTAAATTAGACACCAATCAACAATTACAATTAATTAATGTTGATACTGATTTTATTAGACGTAGAGAAGAAAACAAAGCAGTAAATAAAATGGTTACTTTACCAAAATGGTTAGTAGACTTAGGGAAAGAGAAAAAAATAAACTTTTCACAAGTATTACAGCAAGCGTTAAAAAACGAATTAGGAGTATAACAAAGTTAAATAGACAGTGGAATAAATCCACTGTTTTTATTTTTAATTTAATATAAGTAATTAATAAAGGGAGTGACTCAAAAATTATAATTTCTAAGAAACAAGATTTTGTTGAGTCACCCCCCCGCACAGTTTATTAGATATCTAAAAAGCTTTTATAAAGCGAATTTAGATATCAATAAACCTCGTTCATGAGTTCTCATATACACTATTTTAAAATTATTATATCTTTTTAATAAAATTCTCGATAGCATATGCTACTCCATCTTCATTATTTGATTTTGTAACATAATCTGCATACTTTTTCACATCATCAGTAGCATTTCCCATAACAACTGAATATCCTACAGTCTCGAACATTGGTATATCATTTTGTCCATCACCGAATGCTGCTAATTCATTTTTAGTTAGCTTTTCAAAATCACTAATAAATTCTATCCCCTTAGACTTTTTAGCGTTCATATGCGTAATTTCTAAGTATCCATTAAGTGATTGTTGAAATGTTAATTCTTCATTTGAATATTGTTTTTGCACATAATCTACTATCTCTTCAAAAATTTCTTTATTATATTCAATAAAAGAGACTTTATAAATATCTTTTTCTTCTTTGAAAAACTCTTTAAAATCTACAATACTATAAGCAACTTTTACAATATTATATTCTCCTATTATCGCATCAGTTTCTAAATCAATATTCCAATTTAGCTCATCATACAAACTAATTCCAGTACTAGGAAATTTATCTCTTATGTCTAATACCAAATTTTTTGCTACTATAAAATCTAACGGCTGTCTATATAAAATTATATTCTCATTATTTTTCTTTTCGAAAATTAATGCGCCATTAAATGAAACATGAATACCATCTATCCCTAGTGTATTGATTATATTCTCCATTTTTTGAGGCGAACGCGCTGATACTAAAGTAAAAGGTAATCCACTTTTCTTTATAGCGTTAATATTCACTTCACATATTTCTCCCTTACTGTTAAGAACTGTTCCATCTATATCAGAAAATAAATGTTTAATCATAAATTACCTCCGTAATCTTCTATAATTAAATAATATCATTATTCTTTAGATAATTACAAGTGCCCTCTATATTTCTTAAGAGATTTTTCCCATGCTCCGAATTTAACAAAGAGCAAAAAAACACCCAGAACTAACGTTCCGAGTGTTCATTAATTAGAATTTAATTTTTTCTTCGATGTATTGTTTTAATTCAGCGATTGGAATACGAGTTTGTTCCATAGTATCTCTATCACGAACTGTTACCATTCCATCGTTTTCTGATTCGAAGTCATAAGTGATACAGAATGGAGTACCAACTTCATCTTGTCTTCTATATCTCTTACCAATTGATCCAGTTTCATCGAAATCAACCATAAAGTCCACAGCTAATTGTTGATATACTTCAACAGCTTTATCACTTAATTTTTTAGAAAGCGGTAAGATAGCAACTTTGTATGGAGCTAACGCTGGATGGAATTTAAGAACTGTACGAGTATCATTTTCCCCAACCTCTTCTTCGTTGTAAGCATCACATAAGAATGCTAGAAGAACACGATCAACCCCTACAGATGGTTCGATACAATATGGGATGAATTTTTCATTTGTGCTTAGGTCTTGGTAAGTTAAATCTTGACCTGAGTGTTCCATATGTTGTTTTAAGTCGTAGTCTGTTCTTGAAGCAATACCCCAAAGCTCTCCCCAACCGAATGGGAATTTGAACTCGATGTCAGTAGTTGCATTAGAATAGTGTGATAATTCTTCTTGATCGTGGTCACGTAGACGGATATTTTCTTTAGTCATACCTAAGTCTAGTAAGAATTTTTCACAATTATCTTTCCAAGTTTTGTGCCAATCTAATTCTGTTCCTGGTTCACAGAAAAATTCTAATTCCATTTGTTCAAATTCACGAGTACGGAAGATGAAGTTCCCTGGTGTAATTTCGTTACGGAATGATTTACCGATTTGTCCAATACCGAATGGTAATTTTTTACGCATACTACGTTGAACATTTTTAAAGTTTACGAAGATACCTTGCGCAGTTTCTGGACGTAGGTATATTTGGCTTGTAGAGTTTTCTACTACACCTTGGTTCGTTTTGAACATAAGATTAAATTGACGAATGTTAGTGTAGTCATGGCTACCACATTCTGGACATTTAATGTTTTCACGGTCGATAATAGCTTCTAATTCTTCAAACGGAAGACCATCAACTACTACATCTTCATTTTTTTCATTGAAGTAATATTCTTCGATAAGTTTGTCAGCACGAAGACGTGATTTACAAACTTTACAGTCCATCATAGGGTCACTGAAGTTACCTACGTGTCCAGATGCTTCCCAAGTACGTGGGTTCATGAAGATAGCTGCATCTAATCCTACATTATATGGTGATTCTTGAATGAATTTTTTCCACCATGCTTTTTTTACGTTATTTTTTAATTCAATTCCTAATGGACCGTAATCCCAAGTATTAGCTAGTCCACCATAGATTTCAGATCCTTGAAATACGAATCCTCTATTTTTTGCAAGAGATAAAATTTTCTCCATTGTTTTTTTCCTCCTAATTTTAAAATATAAAAAGCCCTAGATATGCCGTAGCACATCTAGGGACGAAATAATTTCCGCGGTTCCACCCTGATTAGTAAAAACTCAACTTTATCAATATTAAGTTGTATTTAATGCCAATATTGTTGCTGAACTTTCACCATCATCAGCTCGCTTACTTTTATTTTATTCTAACATTAAATTGATAAACTTTCAAGAGAAATAAACGAATATTTTCTGAAAATTTCTTGAAATCATATTATAGCAATGATTTATCATTCTAAATTTACTTATATATTAAACAATAACAGTTGTATATGTAAATTATAGATGCTATAATAGAATTTAACAAAATAATTTAAGGAGGGTTTATGAGATTTTCATTCACTCGTGGCAATGTGAGCCACTTACTTCTTAGTGGATTGATTTATTTACTCGCTGTATTTATTCTTCCACTACAACTCCCTCGAAATATAACTATAGATAGACGTGTTACCATTGTACTATTTCTGTCATTAATTGCAACACTAATTCTTAGTATCTTATCCAGAAAAAGCAGAAATGATATTGATAGACAAAAGAGTATATATAATCCTATTACATTAATCGCGATTGGAATTATTGGATTTGTTTCAATGATGTTATTACAAGGTTTTATAAATGGTTTGTTAGTATACCTATCAAACTTTTTTAGTTTTGAGACTAAAAGTAGAAACACAAATAATGTCGTTGAAATCATAAGAGTAAAACCTTATTTCATTCTCTATGTCGCGGTTCTTGGACCTATTATGGAAGAACTATTCTTTAGGAAAGCAGTCTTTGGATATTTTTATGATGCTATGATTGGTAGTAAGGAATGGATTAGATTTACGATTCCAGCATTAGTAACAGGAATTATCTTCGCTCTACCTCATGATGGTATTTCTGCTATTATGATAGTTTATATCGGGATGTCTTTTGTGTTTAGTTTTCTATATGTAAAGACTAAAAGTATACTTACACCAATAGTGTCGCATATTCTTATGAATAGCTTAGTCGTGCTAGTTCAACTATATTTCACATAGGAGGTAAATATGACATCAAAAACATGGTTATCCACTAACTACTTTTTACAATTTTTAGTAACTGGGACGTTCTTACCATTCTGGATGGTTTATCTAACATCGGTAAAAAACTTGAGTGTCTTAGAGGCTAGTTCGATATTTTCAATGCTTTATATTGCAAGGGTTATTAGTGGAATATTTTTAAGTCCATATTTAATAAAAAAATATAATATTGATATCACTTTGAAACTATCTGTGGGAATTGGATTAATTCTTGCGGTGAGTTACGGCTTTACTAATGAAAAAATAGTACTTGGATTAATTACATTTTTATTCGGTATGATTTACTTCATGGTGAGTCCCCTAGTCGAAGGACTAGCGTCATTATTTTTACGTGAAGAAAATATAGACTACGGAAAAGCTAGAACATATGGTTCATTAGGATTTACGGTAATCGGTATAATTATCGGTGGAATCTTAGGTTATGTTGGTAACGAAGCTTTATATTACATACTAATATTCTTAGTTGCATTATATTTAGTATTCATGTTCTTACCACAGCCTAAGCTGGTAAAAAGTCTAAGCTTTGAAGAACCAAATACGAAAAAAGAAAAAGAAAGCTTATACAGTTGGGTCTTAAAAGATAGAAATGCAATTTTACTTATTATCACTGTATTTCTATACCAACTTTCACATACTGCATACAATAACTACAATGCACTATATTTAGAAAGTATGAACATATCAGCAAAATGGCTTTCTGGTGTTATTCTTAACGTATCAGTTATTGCGGAAATAATATTCTTTATCTTCTCGAAAAGATTGGTTAAAAGAATCAAGCCAAAAAATCTAATGGTATTCGCTGGTGTTTGTGCTATCATTCGTTGGGGAGCATTAGCTATATTCCACAACATCTATGTTTTCACAATTATGCAGACATTCCATGCGATTACATTCGCGGTTGCTCATATCGCCTTTATTTTAATACTGAATAAAGATTACAACAATAAAGAAATTATCGATATGCAAAATCTATACACAGCCATCTGTTTCCAACTTAGTATGGCAGTAGGACTGTACATCATGGGTGCTCTATGGGATATTAGTACTTCATACGTATTCTACGCATCAGCAATTATCGCAGCTCTCGGTACAGCAGTCGCGACAAGAATAAAAACAATTAGATAACAGAAAAAAGACCTCAAGAACCAGATGCGACTCTGAAATCTTGAGGTCTTTATGTATATAATAAATACATAAAATGAAATATAAAATAAAAAAGGAGTTTGATTAATCAAACATCCTTTTCTATTTACTTGTATCAGTATTATTTAACTGCTGAAGTTTTTGGTAAAGCTTTTTGTCCAGCTGGTTTTTTAGCTGGTGCCATAGCTTTTCCTTTTCCACGTACAACACCGTCTTTATCTACAGTAGCGTTGTTAGCTTTTCCAGTTTTAGCTTTTGAAGAATCTACTTGAGCTTTGTTGAATGGCTCTGGAGTTACTTGTTCAAAAGTTAAGTCGTGTGAATCATCTTTTGAAGTTCCTGTAACAGCGTTATCTGATGCTGTAACTCCGTTTGGTGCTGATACTTCTTGAGCTAATGCTGCAGGTGCTGCTGCGAATAGAGATGCAGCAAATACTGATAATAATACTTGTTTTTTCATAGTATTAAGTCTCCTTTTAAATAATAATTTTTTGATTTTTATACGACAGATTATCGTATATAGTTATTATAGTGATTTTCATGTTAAAAGTCAAGTTTTTTTCTTAAGTTTTTTATTATTTTTCGTTAAAATGTAATAGAAAAGTGCTATTAATTAGCCGTTTTATATTTTTTATATAGTATTTATTTTAAAGCTAAACCTTTAGTTATAAGTTACGTAAATAACTTGAACTTTCATTTAACTAAACTAAATATTACATTAAACTAAGTATTATTCTTCATACTTATTTTATTAATTCACTATCCCACACTATCTTTCCCAATAAACTACTAATAAATCTGTATATGAAGCCCCGTTATACTCTTGTTGTCTTGTTGCTTCATCGTACATACATTTCTGTTCTCCTATAAATAGGTTCCGAGCTCCTGCTCACTTAGATTTAATTTTTGTGCTCCCAACTCTTTTGTAATAATACCTTCTTTTACTAAGTTCACTATTGCCGTTATTCTTCCTTGCTCAATACCTTGTTCAATTCCTTGTTCAATTCCTTGTTCAATTCCTTGTTCAATTCCTTGTTCAATCCCCAGTCTCATACCCTCAGCACGTCCTTCTTCCTGTGCATAAGCCAATGATGCCCAGTAGTGGTCTTGTTGTCTTGTTGCTTCATCGTACATACGTTTTTCCTCCTTGCTCCAGTTTCTAAGATTTAATAAATTATCGGCTTTAACAAGTACCTCATCAGGTTCGTTTGTGTACTGTTTGTTTCCAAAAAATTCCAGCCATCTAATTTTTTTATAATCGTTGTTTAAGTTTTCTCTATATTTTTTTAATTCTAGAAATACTATTTTTAATAACGGAATGTCTTTAGTATTATTTTCTACGTACATTTTTAATTCTGTATTTCTAGTTTCTTCTTTGATTAAAAAAGTACTTATAGCTTCATCGCCTTCAAAGTAGTTCTTATCGACGATAGCTGCTACGTATACTGGTGGTAATTTTTTATAAATCGCCAACTTCTCTTCTTCGTTTTGTTTTAGTCTCTCAATATTATCATTAACCTGTTTGCATAAATATGCCCAAATTCGATTAATGAAAAATACTTGTTTAGCAAGTTGCACCTCGATAATTACCTGTGCGTGGTTATCTAATTCGACAAGAATATCCACAGCTATGTTAAAGTCTGATTCTACATTACTGTTTGCTGCGAATATTTGATTTCCTTCAATAAGCTTAGCACTTTTTGCGGGTAATTCGAAAATATCCTTAACAAATTGCAATGCCACTTCTTCATTACGAAATACCTTTTTAACCACTAAATCGTAAATTGGTTTTATATTTTTATGTCGTTCTTTCATTGTATTCTCCCTCCCCATTTTATATTATAGAGAACTATTTTATTATAAACAGTTAAGTAAGTCATCAATCTATAAGCTTCGCCCTTTCCGCTGCAATCCGAAAATATTCTTTACATATTGTAATGCCACTTCTTCATTACGAAATACTTTTTTAACCGCTAAATCATAAATTGTATATATATTTTTATGACGCTCTCCCATTGCATCCACCTCCCTTTTGCTGTTACCTAAAGTATATCATATATAAATAATTTATGCGAATATTAATTAACGCCAAAAAAACTTTAAACAGGGGAATTACTCAAAAATCGTATTTTCTAAGAAATCGATTTTATCGTCTTCCCCTGCAAAGTTTATTATATATCTAAAAAGCTTATTAAATCAATTTACATTAAATTTTATCACTATTTTTTTCTCAACTTAATTCATACTTATTTTATTAATTCACTTCGTAAATATACATCTACCATCTTATGTGTTTGTTTAACTGAATCTATATGTGTTCTTTCATAAGAATGACTCGATTCTATCCCTGCACCTAGCAATGCATGTTTTACTTCAGCACCTGCTCGCATCGCAGCTGACGCATCACTTCCATAATATGGATAAATATCTAATTTATATTGAATATCATTATTTTTTGCTAATTGTACTAGATGATTACGGAATTCATAATTATACGGACCACTTGCATCTTTTACACAGATTGATACTGTATATTCATCAGTCTGTTGGTCATCTCCCATAGCTCCCATATCAACGGCTAGGTATTCTACTGCTTCTTTCGGAAGATTTGAATTAGCACCATGCCCTACTTCTTCAAAAACACTGAACATAAAGTGTGTTGTCTGAGGTAACTCTATATTTTCTTCCTTATATTTTCTTAGTAAATCTAAAAGAATCGCAGCACTAACTTTATCATCTAAGAAACGACTTTTTATAAATCCTGTTTCTGTAATTATTGTACGAGGATCAAAGCTTATAAAATCACCTACATCAATACCTAAGTCACGTGTCTCTTTCTCATTTCTTACCTTCGCATCTAATCTTACTTCCATATTATCTTCAGTACGTTCTGCAGTTCCTGCATCTTTATATACATGAGTACTAGTTTGATGTATTAAGATAGTTCCACTAACAGTTTTTCCTGTACTAGCTACGTGAACAAGGCAGTTTTCACCTTCTATCATATTCCATGGATAACCACCTATCTTAGCCATTTTTAAGCGACCATCTGCTTTAACACCGCGTACCATCGCTCCTAATGTATCTACGTGAGCTGTTACGACACGGTGTTTATTATCGTCCCTACCTTTAACTACTACATTTACTCCACCTTTATTAGTACGGATTGCTGTATAACCTAATCTTTCTACTTCCCCTACTATGTAATCTGCGACTTCTCTCGTATAACCTGTTGGTGAAGGAATGCTTGTAAGTTTTTTTAAATAATCTATTGTTTGTTGCATAGAAATGCTCCTTTATCTAAAATTGTATATAAACAAAAGGGAGTGACTCAAAAATCGTGATTTCGTAGAAATTGATTTTGTCGAGTCACCCCCGCATAGTTTACTAGATATCTAAAAAGCTTTCATAAAGCGAATTTAGATATCAATAAACTACTGCGTCTATGAGTTATCATATACACTTTTTTTAGTTCAGGACTTTTGGTTCAGCCCTTTATATAAAATTGCGTAGTTATTATGCTTTGTTTCTTGAACCGAAGATATCGATTTTTTCGTGAACCATAGCTTTAATAGCTTCAAATCCAGGGTTTAATAATTTACGAGGGTCGAATCCTTTAGGTTTAAGATCTCCACCTTCTTCAACATATTTACGTGTAGCTTCAGCAAACGCTAATTGACATTCAGTATTAACGTTAACTTTAGATACTCCTAGAGAGATCGCTTTTTGGATTTGGTCAGTTGGAATACCTGAACCACCGTGTAATACTAATGGAATACCATCAGTGATTTCAGCGATTTTTTCTAAAGTTTCAAAGCTTAATCCAGCCCAGTTTTCAGGGTATTTACCATGAATGTTACCAATACCTGCAGCTAGGAAGTCAATTCCTAAGTCAGCCATTGTTTTACATTCGTTTGGATCAGCTAATTCACCAGTACCGATAACTCCATCTTCTTCACCACCAATTGAACCTACTTCGCACTCGATTGATAATCCTTTAGAGTGAGCTAAAGCGATCATTTCTTTAGATTTAGCAATGTTTTCTTCGAATGGATAGTGAGATCCATCGAACATAACTGAACTAAATCCAGCTTCGATAGCTTTTTGAGTTCCTTCGTATGAACCGTGGTCTAAGTGTAATGCAACAGGAACTGTGATGTTCATTTCTTCAACCATAGCTTCTACCATAGCTGCAACAGTTCTGAAACCAGTCATGTATTTAGCTGCTCCCTCACTTACACCTAAGATTACTGGACTTTTCGCTTCTTCACAAGCTGCTAAGATAGCTTTTGTCCATTCTAAGTTATTGATATTGAAATGCCCTACTGCATATCCTTCTTTTCTTGCTTTTACAAGCATGTCTTTTGCTGGTACTAATACCATGTTATTTGTCCTCCTTAAATAACTACTAATATATATATTATAATACTACACTTTTTAGAAAAAATAAACTATTTTATTTAATAATTTTCAATTATGTATGTTATTAACAAAATTATGTATGTTATTAACAAAATCCTTGTATATTAATTCCTCTATTCTTTGCCATCTCAAGGTTTAATTGATAACGTATACAGATTTAATTTAATCGCTATTTTAGTCTTTTATTCTACAATTACATTACTGTTTTTTCTAAAATTTTTACTTTTTTAATTTTCTAAGAAAATAATTCTTATATTGCAAATCTATACTAATACAGAATGAAATTTTTAAAAAAACACCTCAAAGTTGGCAACAATTACCAACATTTGAAGTGATATGTTATAAAATATTCTATTTATCTAATTTAGACATTGTTTCGACCATATACTCTGGAATTTCTGTTTCAAAGTATAGATGTTCACCAGTAATTGGGTGATTAAATTCGATACTTTTCGAATGAAGTGACTGTCCATTTGTATTTAATGTTTTTCTTGGACCATATACTGGATCCCCTACTAATGGGTGATTAATATATTTCATGTGTACCCTAATTTGGTGAGTACGCCCAGTTTCTAATTCACATTCGATAAGCGTATATTTTTCAAATCTATCTACAACCTTAAAGTGTGTAATAGATGGTTTACCTTCATCGATAATTGCCATTTCTTTACGTTCTTTCGGATTACGAGCGATTGGTGCATCAATAGTCCCGTAGTCATGCTTAATACTTCCGTGTACTAGTGCGTAATATTTTCTCTTAACCTCTTTATTCGCGATCATTTCTGATAATTTAACGTGTGCTTTATCATTTTTTGCAACGATTAATAATCCAGATGTATCTTTATCTATTCTGTGAACAATACCTGGTCTAATTGTACCATTAATACTTGAAAGTTCACTGTGGAATAATAAGGCATTAACTAATGTTCCATCTTTATGTCCTACAGATGGATGAACAACCATACCTTTAGCTTTATTTACAATGATTAAATCATTATCTTCATAAACAATATCCACTGGGATATCTTGTTTTACAACGTCTAACTCTTCAGGCTCTTTGTAATCGATAGTAACAACATTACCCTCTTTTAATTTATAATTTGTTTTAATATTATCTCCATCTACTTTAATATAACCTTCAGATATTAAGTTCTGGATATTTGTTCTAGAAACATCTGTTAATTCTTGTTGTAAAAATTTATCAATTCTCTCACTTTTCGGTGAAGTATATATAATTTTTTGTGTATCCATTACTTCCTCCTTTTTTCATACTATACTATCTTAACATATACACTCGAAAAAACAAAATAAAATATAGTAGAAATATTTAAAAATATAGTATTTATTACACTATTCAAAATTTTTCAATGAAAAATTTCAAATATAAATTAAATCAGAAATAAATACCGCTTCGAAATTTGATGCAATTTATATTTATCGAGAACAAAAAATGAGAGCGACAATTTAGAATCTGTTTATTCAAACTATGATTCTTTATCACTCTCAGTTATTGTATACAATTTTAGTGATATGATTGGTTTTGCATAGTATTTTTTAGCTACTAAGCCTGTAAATATTTATCAAGTTCTTTTTCTGTCATACCTAAATCTTGACAGGCATCTTTTTTCGAGATTACTCCTAATTTTACATACTTAATGAATCTAGCTATCGAATTCTCTCTTTCTTCACTTCGTCCTTTTTCTATTCCCTCTACAAACTTATATTGCAACGCGTCTACATATGCATCGTATTTCCTTATCTTTTCATCATACATCTTCTCTCAATCACCTCATTTATCAATGAAGAATTTTATTTACATCTCAATTTTTTTATGCTTGTAAATATTTATCAAGTTCTTTTTCTGTCATACCTAAATCTTGGCATGCATCTTTTTTTGAGATTACTCCTAATTTTACATATTTAATAAATCTCGCTACTGAATTCTCTCGCTCTTCAGTTCGCCCTTGCTCTATTCCCTGTTCTATTCCTTCATTTCGTCCTAACTCTAAACCTTCCACAAACTTATATTGCAATGCATCTACATATGCATCATATTTCCTTGTCTTTTCATCATACATAGCTTTTTCCTCCTCACTCCAATTTTTATACTCCATCAAACTATCAGCACTTTCTATTATTTCGTCTTGACTTTGAGTAAACGGTTGATTAGAGAATAATTCTAACCATCTTTTTTTATTATAGTTTTCTCTGATATCAGGATTATATTTACTCAGCTCTAAAAATGCCATAGTTATCAAATTTCTTTTTTCCTTTATCCCTTTTACATCAACTTTTAGCTGTTTATCTGTATCATCATCTCTTAAACTAAAACTTCTTATAGCTGTATCATCATCAAAATAATTTTTTTCTAGAATTGAGACTGAATAAACTGGTATCAACTCTGAATATATAGGACTAGTTCGACCTAGTTGTAATCTTATTGTATCCATATTTTTTGATACCTGATTACATATATACACCCACAATCTTTTTAAAAATTCCAACTGCTTAGCTACTTGTATTTCTATAATAACTTGAGTACCATCATCTAATTCAGCTAAGACGTCTAGGGAGTGACTCAAAAATCGTGATTTCGAAGAAATCGATTTTGTCGAGTCACCCCCGCACAGTTTATTAGATATATAAAAAGCCTTTATAAGGCGAATTTAGATATCAATAAACCACTGCGTCTATGAGTTTTCTTATAAACTTTTTTTAAAATTCACACCTTTAAAGGGCAATCGTCCTCAAAACTTGAATGAATTTGAGTCCCATCTAAAATTTTTGTACACTTAACCGGAAGACCTAGTATATCGCTAATAAAAGCTGATGTTATCTCTGTATTAGAGAATATTTTCTTAGCCACTAAATCCTCTGTTGGCTTTACATGTTCATGTCTAACTTTTTTCATAATTGCACACCTCCCAAATGTGATTAATTACAATCTCCTATATCATTATTATAACATAGTAATATTCGCTATACCATTGATATATAGTATTTTACGGTTAATTTCTTTAGATTTTCAATTATAAATATGAATAATTATAATCTTTAATACTAATTACTTTTTCTTTCACTATTCCCCTATCTATATTATAATGTTATAGAAAGAATTAATTAACTTTTTGTGTGAGTTATTTTAATTTGTACTATTAACTCACAGAACAAGCTATATAAGGAGTGGATTTTTTGGAAATTAATAGATTACATGTTGATTTTGATCTTCAGAGTAAGTACGATCCTAAGGGGGATCAGATTAATGCGATTGCTGAACTTACTGAAGGTTTAAATAATGGTGAAAAATATCAAACATTACTTGGTGCAACTGGTACTGGTAAGACATTTACTATAGCTAATATCGTAAAAAATGTAGGGAAACCGACTTTAGTGCTAGCTCACAATAAGACATTAGCTGGGCAATTATACAATGAGCTTAAAGAATTTTTCCCGAATAACCGAGTTGAGTACTTCGTTTCATACTATGATTACTTCCAACCAGAGGCATACGTTCCATCTACAGATACATATATAGAAAAAGATTCATCTGTGAATGATGAGATTGATAAACTACGTCACAGTGCAACATCTTCACTATTCGATCGTGATGATGTTATTATCGTATCAAGTGTCAGCTGTATATATGGTCTTGGTTCACCAGAAGAATATTCATCGCTAGTTCTATCATTACGTGTTGGTGATGAAATTAATCGTAATAAAATAATGGAAAAACTAATCAGCATTCAATATATGCGAAATGATATCGAATTTACTCGTGGTAATTTTAGGGTTCGCGGTGATGTAATTGAAATCTTCCCAGCATCTCGTAGTGAAAATTCTGTTCGTATAGAGATGTTCGGTGATGAAATCGATCGTATTCGTGAAATTAATCCATTAACTGGAGAAGTATTAAGTGAACTTGAACATATCGCAATATATCCTGCCAGTCACTTCGTTGCGGGTGATGAAAAAACTAAAGAAGCGATTAAGAGAATACGAGCTGAACTAGAAGAAAGATTAAAAGTTCTAAATATGGAAAATAAACTTCTAGAAGCACAACGTCTTGAACAACGTACTAACTATGACCTTGAAATGATGGAAGAAATGGGATTCTGTTCAGGAATAGAGAACTACTCTCTTCATCTTACACTTCGTGAGCCTGGTAGTACCCCATACACACTACTAGATTACTTCCCAGATGATTGGTTACTAGTAGTCGATGAATCGCATGTTACCCTTCCTCAGGTTCGTGGTATGTTTAACGGAGACAGAGCTCGTAAACAAGTGCTTGTTGATTATGGATTCAGACTACCGACAGCGTTGGATAACCGTCCTTTAAACTTTGAGGAATTTGAGAAAAAACTTAATCAAGCTATTTTTGTTTCAGCAACACCTGGAGACTTCGAATTAGAGCATAGTACAAAAATAACTGAACAAATCATTCGTCCTACAGGTCTACTAGATCCAATTATAGATATTCGCCCTGTTAGTGACCAAGTGTTTGATATTACTAAAGAAGCTGAGAAGATTATCGCTAAAGGAGAACGTGTACTTATCACTACCTTAACAAAGAAAATGGCGGAATCTCTGACAGCTTATCTGAAAGAAAATGGTTTAAAAGTAGAATACCTACACTCTGATATCAAAACATTAGAACGTACAGAAATAATTAGAAATCTTCGACTTGGTAAATTCGATATTCTTATTGGAATCAACTTACTACGTGAAGGTCTAGATATTCCTGAAGTGTCGCTTGTGGCTATTTTGGATGCAGATAAAGAAGGATTTCTACGTGGAGATAAAGCACTGCTTCAAACAATTGGACGTGCTGCACGTAATGCGAATGGTCGTGTAATAATGTATGCAGATAATATTACTCGAAGTATGAGAAAAGCAATTGATGAGACAAATCGTCGTCGTGAAATTCAAATGGCATATAATGAGGAACATGGTATTACCCCACAAACTATTATTAAAGATATTCGTGATTCTATCAGCGCTAAGAAAGAAGTCGCTAACGATGAAGAGATTCTTGAACTTGAAGAAACTGCAAATATCAACGATGATAATATTGAAGAGCACTTAGCAGAATTAGAACAACAAATGTTCGCTGCTGCAGAAAAATTCGAATTCGAACAAGCTGCAAAACTTCGTGATACTATCGCAGAACTAAAGGAGAAATATAAACTATAAAATAGTGAATTATAGAAGCAACTATGCTATTTTAACTAATAGTCCTCTGTTGCTTCTATACTATTTTAAATGATTTATATTTTCAAAAAAATTTATTCTATGATATCTTACAAATTTATTCTACTTTTAAGTTTTTATGATATAATAAGGTATGTTAGTTTTGCATCGTAATTAACAAATTTCGATCATAACTGAATTAAAATATGTGTATATTGAAATTTATGCATTATAATAAAAAAAACAATTTTTATTTCTTAGGAGATTTAAACATGACAAAACAAAATATCGGAATTGTATATGGTGGTAAAAGTGCCGAACACTCAGTGTCACTTTTAACAGCGAAATCAATTATTAACGCAATAGACAAAGAAAAATACAACGTATTCCCTATCTTTATCTCATTAGAAGGTAACTGGGCACGTGGTGAAAAAATTACATCAGACGTAACTGATCAACACAACTTAGTTTTTTCTAACTTTGACAATGATATCAGTGGATTATTATTTGAAGATGGACGTAAATTCGATATCGTCTTCCCTGTTCTTCATGGACCAAACGGTGAAGATGGAACAATCCAAGGGTTACTAGAAATCATGGATATTGCTTATGTTGGTAACAATGTACTTTCAAGTGCTGCTGGTATGGATAAAGTAGTTATGAAACAATTATTCGCTGCTTATGACCTTCCACAACTTCCATACGTTCACTTTATCGAATACACTTGGAAAAACAAAAAAGAAGCTCTTGTCGCTGAGATTAATGAAAATCTTAAATATCCTCTATTCGTAAAACCTGCTAACTTAGGTTCTTCAGTTGGTATTAGTCGCTGTAACGATGAAGATGAATTAGTAAAAGGTATCGAAGAAGCTCTTAAATTCGACAAAAAAATCGTCGTTGAGCAAGGAGCTGTAGGTGCTAAAGAAATCGAAGTTGCCGTTCTTGGTTACAATGAAGTAAAAACTACAGATCCAGGTGAAATCGTAAATATTTCTACTACTGATTTCTACGATTACGAAACTAAGTATACAGATGGACAATCACGTATGGATATTCCAGCGCCAATCGATACTACTCTATATCCTAAATTTAGAGAAATGGCAGCAACTGCATTCCGAGCAATCAGCGGTTCTGGTTTAGTTCGTGCTGACTTCTTCTACACTAAAGAAGGAGAGATTTTCATTAACGAAGTAAATACAATGCCTGGATTCACTCCATTCTCAATGTTCCCTTCTCTATGGGCAAACATGAACGTGAGTTATTCAGAAATTATCGAAGAACTATTCGCACTAGCTGTAGAGCGTTATGAAGATCGTAAAAACTTATTAACTGAAGAATAGGATTAACCATGAAATATTTAGTTACAGATTTAGAAAAAATATTAAATGCTAAAAAAGCGAATATTACTAGTAATATAGAAATTACTGGTATCGCTATTGATAGTAGAAAAGTTAAACAAGGTGACTTATTCATTCCCTTCTTAGGTGAAAATGTCGATGGTCACAACTATATAGAAAGTGCCTTTGAAAAAGGTGCTGCAGCAAGTTTATCGTTAAAAGACAATTTTGTTTCTAATAACAATATTATCTACGTTGATGATAGTTACGAAGCAATTCAAACTCTAGCAAAACACTATTTAGAAAGTTTAAATGCCAAAACTATCGCAATTACAGGGAGTAATGGTAAAACAACTACTAAAGATATTATTACAAGTGTATTATCAACAAAATATAAAGTTCACAAAACACAAGGAAACTTTAATAACGAACTTGGTGTGCCATTAACTATTCTTGCTGCGCCTGAAGACAGTGAAATACTAGTTCTTGAAATGGGGGCTGATGGTTTCGGACAACTTGACTTTTTATCTAAGTTAGTTGAACCTGATTATACAGTAATTACTAATATCGGTGAAAGTCATATTGAATTCTTCAAATCACGTGAAGGCATTGCTAAGGCAAAATTTGAAATTACTAACGGTATGAAGAAAGACGGATATTTCGTATATAACGGAGATGAAGTTCTTCTAAAAACATTAGTAGATTCTTCAGAAATTAACGCAACATCATGTGGTGAAAATAGCTATAACGATATTATTCTAGAAAACTACACAATTACACGTGATAAAATTGATTTCAAACTTAATATAAGCGACGAACAATACTTCACAAAATTAAAAGGAAAACATAACCTATATAACATTATGTTCGCAACAGCAATCGCGAGTAAAATCGGATTAACTAACGAAGAAATCCGCAAAGCTATTGAAAATACCGTGGAAATAACAGGCATGCGTCTACAAAGTATTTCTTACAAAGAGGATTCACTAATAATCAACGATGCATATAACGCTAGCCCTACTTCTATGAAAGCTGGTGTTGATGTAGTAAGTAGTTATGATGACTTCGATTATAAAACACTTGTACTGGGAAGTATGTTCGAACTAGGACCTAACGAAGTTAACTATCACGGTGAAGTTGGAGAATATATATCTGAAAACACAAACGATATTGACTTAGTAATCAGCGTTGGTGAACTAGCAGAAAACATTACTAAACAAATTAAAAACGACAAAATAAAAACACTACACTTCCATACTACAGCAGAAGTTAGTGAATATCTAAAAAATAACAAACATAAAAACGAAATTATCTTATTCAAAGCAAGCCGTTCTATGAAACTAGAGACTATTATTGAAGAGATAACGAAGTAAGAGAATATGGTGATGACCCAAAAATCCTAAATTTTAACAAAGTGTATATGAGAACTCATAGACGCAATGGTTTATTGATATCTAAATTCGCTTTATAAAAGCTTTTAGATATCTAATAAACTTTCCGAGAGTGACTCGACAAAATCTTGTTTCTTAAGAAATCACGATTTTGTCGAGTCACTCCCTTTTTATTATCTCGGTTATTTCTATAATTAAAATCGATATAACTTTATCTCAAACTTCAAAAGTGTTAAAATTAATATTGAGGGGGAATCATTATGAATAAAAAGGTATTTATTATTTTCTTTATTTTTTTCACGGCAATATTTTTAATTATCACTTTAATAATTAATCAGACTGGTGAAAGTTATAAGGAAGCAACTATTAATGGAGTTTCTATCAAGGGAGATAAGACAAAATATAAGGTTAAATTTATAAAAAAAGTTGATGGTGACACTATTATAGTAAACTTCAATAACAATGAATTGAAAGTGAGATATTTATTAATTGATACACCAGAAACTGTAAAACCTGGTGTGGATGTTCAGAAATATGGACCAGAAGCTAGTGAATTAAATGGTAAACTATTATCTAATGCTAAAGATGTTGAAATTGAATTTGATGTTTATGAAAAAGAAGATAAATATCATAGAGCATTGTGCTATGTTTATGCAGACGGAAAAAGTGTTCAAGAAGAGTTATTGCTGGCAGGTCTGGCTGAAATAAAATATGTAAAACCACCAGATACAAGATACTTAGATAAGTATAAAAAAGCACAAAATAAAGCAAAAAGTAATAAACGAAATCTATGGTCAAATACCTAATTTATAAAAAATTTATTACTATATACATTATATTTTAAGACATAAAAAATCGACTATAACCTAAAAGTTATAGTCGATTCTTATTTTTATATTCTATTCAATTTTACTATGTTTATATGAATATGTGAAGTATACGATTAATCCTACGATTACCCATACGAAGAAGATAATCCATGAAGTTAATGTAACACTGTATAGTAATGCTGCGAATAATACAATTGAGATAATTGGTAATACTGGCATACCTGGTACTCTGAATCCACGTTTTACATCTGGGAATTTTTTGTAGAATACGATAGTAGTGTAACTTACTAATGCGAATGCGATAATAGAAGCTACGTTAGCAAGTTCTGCTAATTTCCCTAGTGGTAAGAACCCTGCTAATACTGCAGTTAAGCATCCTAAAGACCATGTAACTGTACTTGGTACTTTGTTGTCATTAACTTTAGTGAATACTTTTGGTAATAATCCATCACGTGCAATTGTATAAGCGATACGGATACCTGCATACATGAATGATAAAATACCAGCCATAAGTCCGATTACTGCCCCTAGAGAAACAATACCAGCAACTTTGTTTTGACCAACTTCTTCAAGTACGAATACTAATGCATCCCCAGATCCAAGACGGTTGTATTCAACAACCCCTGTTAATACTAAACATACTAAGATGTAGAATGCTGTACATACGATCATAGTGACAATGATAGCTTTTGGTAGAGCTTTTTCTGGATTGATTGTTTCTTCTGCTGAAGTAGAAATCGCATCAAACCCAAGATAAGCAAAGAATACTGTAGTGGCTGCTAACATTACCCCTGAGAAACCTGTAGGTGCAAAATCATTTGTCCAGTGTGTTGGTTCAACATACATTGATCCAACAATGATGAATAAGATTACGATACCAACTTTTGCAGCTACCATAAGGTTATTCACAAGTTTACTACTTGACGTACCTCTTGATAGTAAGAATGTAATTAATAATACAATTACGATAGCTGGGATGTTACCATATCCTCCATCTGACGGTAAAGTGTAATATACTTTAGGGAGTTCAATACCTAAACCTGCCAGTAGACGAGAGAAGTAACTAGACCAACCATTTGATACAGTGGCTGCGGAAAGAACATATCCTCCTATTAATACCCAACCTATAATATAGGCTACAATTTCACCAATTGATACATAAAGGTATGTATATGTACTACCACTTGATGGAATTGTTGAAGCTAATTCCGCGTAACAAAGTGCCGCTAAACAACACGCTACCCCTGCGATTAAGAATGAGAAGATTACCGCTGGTCCTGCTTCTGCTGATGCTTTACCAGTTAATACTAGAATCCCTGACCCTATAATCGCCCCGATTCCGAATAGAATTAAATCCATCGTTTTCATCGTTGGAGCTAAAGTTTTACTTCTAGCTTCTGCTAAAATAGATTCAACTGATTTTTTTCTTAAAATACTCATAATAAATCCTCCTATTATTTATTAAATATTCTCCCTACTAATATTCTTTAATTAAATTATAGCATATTTGTAAACCTTTTACTATCATTACTTAGACTCACATAGTTCTCTCCTTAATATTCCAATAAATATTTTACTATTTATATATTTCAATGAATATAATTTTCTTTTTATAAACTCCTGAAACAATAAGCGAGTGCCCTATAACAGATAGAGCACTCAAGTTATACAAATTTTCAACTATTTTATATTTTTAAAATTCATTATTATATTACAAAGCGACTTCTACAGGAGTATATTCATATCCTAAATCATCAGCTACTGCTTTAAATGTAACTTTTCCATTAGCTACGTTCACACCCGGCACTAATTCTGGGAATTTAGCTACTGCTTCTTTTACCCCAAATTTGGCAATAACTTTGACATACTTAGCCGTTGCATTACAAAGTGCATAAGTTGATGTTTGTGCTACTGCACCTGGAATATTAGCTACTGAGTAGTGTAATACTCCTTCTTCTACAAATACTGGATTATCATGACTTGTTGGACGTCCTTCAGTATATTCTGTTGTACCACCTTGGTCAATAGCTACGTCGACAATTACACCACCATCTGGCATATCTTTTACCATCTCTTTAGTCACTAATTTTGGTGCTTTTGCTCCTGGGATTAATACCGTACTTACTACTAAATCAGCTGATTTAATAGCATTTGCAATATTAAACTTATTAGAGTAAAGAGTTTCAATTTTACCACCGAAAACGTGTGATAATTCTGTTAATGCATCTAAGTTTACATCAATCATTGTTACACGTGCTCCAAGACCCACAGCGGCCGTTGCCGCAGCAGTACCCGCGACACCTGCTCCTATAATTACAACATGTCCTGGTTGAACTCCTGGTACACCTTGTAATAAGATACCTTTACCACCTTGTACTTTCGACAAGAATCTTGCCCCTTCTTGTACAGCCATTCTTCCGGCAACTTCACTCATAGGTCTTAATAACGGCAAACCTCTTCCTACTTTTACTGTTTCAAAAGCTATACCAATAGTACCTGAATCAACCATTTCTTTCGTTAATTCTGCGTCTGCTGCTAAGTGTAGGTATGTATAAATAATTAACCCTTTTCTAAAGTACTTATACTCTGATGGAATTGGCTCTTTAACTTTATATATTAAGTCTGATTTATTCCATACATCCTCAGCTTTTTCTACAAGAACAGCTCCTGCCTTTTCATACTCAGCATCTGAAATACCCGAAGCTAAACCTGCTCCTTTTTCTACATATACAGTGTGTCCATCTAATACTAATTCATTCACTACACCTGGTATAGCAGATACCCTACTTTCATTATTTTTAATTTCTTTTGGTACTCCGATAATCATTTCCCTTACCTCCTAATTTTTCTCTGTACTTATATAATAACACAAACCTTTTAATTATGAAAGCGTTTTTCTAATGAAAGTTTTTATGAAAATATTTTCTACATTTTTTTAAGAAACGTAAGCTTAAAAATGTTATTAAACCAGTTTTTATAAAAATAATTTAATACTAATTCTTATGAAAATAAGTATCAATCATTTTAAGAAAAGAAATTTGAAAAACAGCTGTTTCATTTCCTTTTAATTACTGTTTTAAGATTGTACTATAACTATTCTTATTTATTTTTCTATTAAATTATACAAAATTATTTGCTAAATTTTTCTATTTTTCTAGAACACTAAAAAATTTATAAAAAATTAATTTATACTAATATTCCTATATAAAATGTTATTAAATCATGAAAATAATACGAAATAAATAACACAATATTTCCCAATGTATTATAACTACTATTTTTTTGAACATTATTAATTTTTTTATCTTTTCTAACACTTAGTACTTTATTTTCATTGCCAATATAGAATTACAAAGAATAAATTTTCTCTATATTTTATGATGAAACTACAAATACCAAAAGTGTCATTCTCTTAATTCTAGCATTCATTTGATATTTTAAAGTTAAAATATACAATTCATACTTTAAAACTTTAATTTTATATTAAATTAAAAGAATCATGAACCTTTAATTCATGACTCTTTTTAATTTCTAAAATAAATCTATTTTTTATTTTAATTTACTATTCTTATATGAGAATGTAAAGTAAACTATCATACCTACTATAACCCAAACAACAAAGATAATCCATGTTGTTAATGTAACACTATATAGTAATGCTCCAAATAAGATGATAGAAATAATCGGTAAAATTGGCATACCTGGTACTCTAAATCCACGTTTTAAATCTGGGAATTTTTTGTAGAATACGATAGTTGTATAACTTACTAATGCGAATGCAATAATTGATGCTACATTAGCAAGATCAGCTAATTTTCCTAATGGTAAAAATCCTGCTAATAACGCTGTCACGATTCCTAATCCCCAGGTTACTGTACTTGGTACTTTATTTTCATTAACTTTAGTTAATTTTTCTGGTAACAATCCATCACGTGCAATTGTATAAGTAATACGGATTCCTGCATACATGAATGATAATATACCAGCCATAAGACCAATTACCGCTCCAAGAGATACGATACCAGCTACTTTATTTTGACCTACTTCTTCTAGTACAAATGCCAAGGCATCTCCAGTTCCAAGTCTATTATATTGAACAACTCCAGTAAGTACTAAACACACTAGAATATAGAACGTTGTACAAACTAACATTGTAATAATAATAGCTTTTGGTAAAGCTTTTTCTGGATTGATTGTTTCTTCTGCTGAAGTAGAAATCGCATCAAATCCTAAGTATGCGAAGAATACAGTAGTCGCAGCTAACATTACTCCTGAGAAACCTGATGGCGCGAAGTTATTTGTCCAGTTAGTTGGTTCTACATAAAATACACCAACCACGATGAATAAAACTACAATACCTACTTTCGCAGCTACCATAAGGTTATTTACAAGTTTACTACTTGAAGTACCTTTTGATAGAATAAAAGTAATTAATAATACGATGATTATTGCTGGAATGTTACCATATCCACCTACTGCAGGTAATGTGTAAAATTCTTTAGGAATTTCTATACCTAAACCTGCTAATAAACGCGAGAAATAACTTGACCAACCATTTGCTACTGTAGCTGCAGTAAGAACATATCCACCTATTAATACCCAACCTATCGTATAAGCTACAATTTCACCGACTGCTACATATAAGTAAGTATACGTACTACCACTTGATGGTATAGTTGAAGCTAATTCCGCATAACAAAGTGCTGCTAAACAACACGCTAACCCTGCAATTAGGAAAGAAAATACAACTGCCGGTCCTGCTTCTGCAGAAGCCTTACCAGTCAATACTAAAATTCCTGAACCTATAATCGCTCCGATTCCAAATAGAACTAAATCCATTGTTCTCATCGTCGGATTTAACGTCTTATTTCTTGACTCTGCTAAAATAGAGTCAATCGATTTTTTTCTAAAAACGTTCATAATATCCTCCTATTTTAAAATAAATATTATTCACTATTAATAATATTTACTAATTATATCACAATTAAATAATTATTACTACTAATGCTTTTACTTATGTAAGTAAAGAAAAAAGTTTACTATGAATAATCTTAATAAAATAATATATAATTATTGTTAAAGATATAATTTTTACAATAAAAAAGAGTGATTAAAAAATCAGAATTTCAGGGTAATGATTCCATCTAGTTCCCCCACAAAGTTTATTAGAAATCAAAAAAGTTTTTTTAGATTTCAATAAACTACTGCGTCTATGTATTCTCATATGAACTTTTTTAAATTCAGAATTTTTAGCTTTCAAACTCAGCAATGATTTATAGAGATTTACTCTGATTTTACGCATAAAACAAAAACAAACCCCTTAAACATGAGTTTAAAGGGCTTTGTTTTATTAACGGCTGTAGTACTCAACGATAAGTTGTTCGTTGATTTCTGGGTGTAATTCACTTCTTTCTGGAAGTCTTACTAATGATCCTTCTAATTTATCAGCATCAAAAGTTAAGTACTCAGGTACAAAGTTAGTGATTTCAACAGCTTCTTTAATGATTTCAAGGTTTCTAGATTTTTCTCTTACTGAAACTACTTGACCTGGTTTAACAGCGTAAGAAGCGATGTCTACTTTTTTACCATCTACAAGAACGTGTCCGTGGTTTACTAATTGTCTAGCTTGACGGTTAGTTCTAGCTAAACCTAAGCTGTATACTACAGAATCTAAACGTGTAGCAAGTAATGCCATGAAGTTTTCCCCGTGAAGACCTTGTAATTTACCAGCTTTATCGAATAATTTACGGAATTGTTTTTCGTTCATACCGTGTAGGTAACGAAGTTTTTGTTTTTCTTGTAATTGTAAACCATACTCAGATAGTTTTTTTCTTAAGTTAGGACCGTGTTGTCCTGGTGCGTAAGGACGTTTAGCTAACTCCTTACCAGTACCGCTTAGTGAAATTCCTAAACGACGAGATTTTTTCCAAGTTGAACCTGTAAAACGAGCCATTATGTGCTCCTCCTTTTATCTTTTTGTTTTTATTGTTGTGAAAACAAAAAGCACGATTATCGTTGTTGTATATGTTATAAAACTGGAACTTCGCCTAGCAGCATAGGCTACGGGTTGCCACATTAAAAAATGTATAACATAGAGGCAATAACAATTAATCCACTGCTATTATTTTACACAAAGAATAGTTTACCATTATTTTAGATAATAGTCAACTATTTTGATAATATATTATTATTTTTTTCTTTATTTTGTTTTATTTAAGACTACCTATTTACTCACATAGATTGAGAAACTTTTTGAACGTATCTACTTCATAATCCACTTCAGGATGCCATTGTAGACCGATAAGATTTCCTTTCTCTATCGCTTCAATAGTTCCATCATCTGCTACAGCCGTAACTTTGAATCCTTCAGCAACATCTTTTATTGCTTGATGATGAATTGAGTTCACTTCAGTTTTATCTCCATATAAGCTATGAACAAATGAATTTTCTTCTATATCAATATTATGACGAATTAACTCTTCTTTACTAGAGTGTTCATCTATGTGTTGTTTTAAAGTTCCTCCGTGATAGATATTTAAACTTTGTAATCCACTGCAAATCCCTAGGATAGGCTTATTAAGCTTCTCAAAAAGTTCAATAAGTTTAAAGTCCAACTCATCCTCATAAGGATCATCTGGATACTCTAATCCTTCTAATGGCTTTTCTCCATAATACTTAGGATTTATGTCTCTATCTCTTCCAGCAATTATTAGGCCATTACACATGGCTGCAATTTCCTCTAATCCGTTATCAGAACAAACTGGGAATAAAATAAATCCAGCTTTTTCTGCGACTTCTGAAAAATAACCATTTATGTATAAACGTCTTTTTGCTATACCAGCATCCGATTGATAATCGACACTTCTTGTTGAAATTGCAATTATTTTCATATGCAATGACCTCCTTTTTAAATTCATGTTACTTATTATATAAATTTTATATAGAAATGTCAAGATTAAGCTTTCACTATTTTCAGATGTTTCTGAAAATTATAAATTTTTTAGCACATATTTTCCACCGATAAATATTAATTTTTCTAAAGTTATACTATACTATTGTAAATAATTAGAAAGATATGTATAATAATAATTGTGCTAAATTTAAAGGAGGAATAATTGGATGAATTATATATTGACAGTTAAATACCCTAAACAAGAAGTTATTGAAGACGGAAAAGAATCTGTTACAAATATAAAGGAAAATATTGAAGATGCTTCAGCTGAACTACTCCTTGAAAAGTATCAAGAATTTCAACGTGTGGGATATGATGTTAAAGTCAATTTTGTAACTTCGGATGTTTACGATGAATTTGATGTATTCAAAATGGCTGAGATTTTCGATCTTAATGCTATAGATTACAGCGCTAAACTAAAGTTTATTAATCGTTCTAACAAAGGTTCTCATGACTACATTAGCAGTCTTGCTAAACTTTTTGATAGATATACTTTCGACTATGATATTTCTATTAAATTAAAAGTTAATGAAAAATCAGAGATTGATTTCCAAAATGAAGATACTTGGTTTGGTGAAACACCTATTTACCAAATCAATCCAAAAATTAAAGTAAAAGATGCAAAATTGTTTAAAAATTTATACGACGAGTTAAATGAAATAGCTCAAGTTAGTGCCGAAATTAAACCTAAAAAAGTTGAAGAGAAAATACTTCTATTATCGTTAGATAATTACCCAGCTGGAACAGAAGTAGTATTTACGCTTAAAGATTCAGAAATATACGAATAATATATAAATTTAAAATACTTGAAGGATTATTATAAATATGATAATTTTTCAAGTGTTTTTTTCAACATAATATACAAGATAAAGAACTGCTAGACTGTCCTTATACTGCCTAAGAGAAAAATTTAAGTAGAAGAATGCTTCCTAGATGCCTACCCTAGCTTTCTAGTGCATTCATTTTTACATCTCCCAATTTACCAAAAACTAAAATCAACAATTTTTATTTTTAAACAAAAAAAGACACCAGAGAAAATTCTCTGATGTCTTGACGTAATTTGGTATAAGACCAATATTAACGTTTTGAAAATTGAGGAGCACGTCTCGCACCACGAAGACCGTATTTTTTACGTTCTTTCATACGAGGGTCACGAGTTAGTAATCCTGCTGGTTTTAAGTCTTTACGGTATTCTGGGTTTACTTCTAGTAAAGCACGTGCAATTCCGTGACGGATTGCTTGAGCTTGTCCTGTGTATCCTCCACCGTTAACGTTAACTAAAACGTCATAGTTACCTGTAGTAGATGTAACTTCTAAAGGTTGCATTAAGTCTAATACTAATGATTCTAATGGTAAGTATTCACGCATTTCTCTGTTGTTAATAACAACTTTCCCTGTTCCAGGTACTAATCTTACACGTGCTACTGAGCTTTTACGGCGTCCTGTACCGCGATATTCTACTTGTGCCATTTAATAATTTCCTCCTATATTATCCACGTAATTCGTATTTTTCTGGTTTTTGTGCTGCGTGTGGGTGTTCAGCTCCACGGTAAACGTGAAGTTTCATACCTTGAGCTCTACCTAAAGTATTTTTTGGTAACATACCTTTGATAGATAGCTCTAAAAGTTCTTCTGGATATTTTTCTACCATTAATCCAGCAGTTCTTTCTTTTAACCCACCTGGGTGCATTGTGTGACGACGGTAAATTTTATCAGTTAATTTTTTACCAGTTAACACAATTTTAGCAGCGTTGATAATGATAACATTATCCCCAGTATCGATGTGTGGTGTATAAGTAGGTTTGTGTTTCCCTCTTAAAATTGAAGCTACCTCTGATGATAAGCGACCTAAAGTTTGACCTTCAGCATCGATTACATACCATTTTTTTTCTACAGTTGATGGCTTTGCCATATATGTTTGACGCATGTCTTTTTTCCTCCTAGATGTTGTTTTAAATCTGTCATAACGACTAAGTTTTCCGGGGCTTACTCGTGAAGATATATAAACAATATCATAAGTAATAATACCTTATTTTAAGACGAATGTCAAGATATTTTCTTTACTTTTATTTATATTTCTCTATCTTTTTTCAGCTCGAAAAATCAAAATTAAGGGATACTCTAATTTTTACTTTAATATATTTATTTCACCCTTAATTTATCGTTATTAATTTTCTTTATTGAATTATTTAATTGTTTCTAATGCAGCTTTTACTCTTGCAGCTACACGTTCTTTACCTAGTAATTCTAAGCTTGTGTTTAATTCTGGACCGTGCATTGATCCTGTTGAAGCGATACGAATTGGCATAAATAAGTTTTTACCTTTAACACCTGTATCTTTTTGAATCGCTTTGATTAAAGCTTTAATGTTATCAGCTGTGAATTCTTCTACTTCTTCAACTTTCGTTAAGAAATCTTCGAATACTGTTGCTGTAGTTTCTTGTTTTAGAATTTCTAACTCTTCTTCATCAAATTTAACATCCTCAACGAAGAATTGTTTTGTTAACTCAACGATTTCAGCTCCGTAACTCATTTGTGGTTGGTATAATGAAATTAATTTTTCAAACCATGCTTTATTAGCTTCTACTTCTTCAGCTGTTGCTACACCTTCTTTAATGAAGAACGGTAATGATAAGTCTACGATTCTTTCTAAAGGTTGAGCTTTGATGTACTGGTTGTTAATCCATGTAAGTTTATTATTATCGAAGAATGCTGGTGATTTACTCAGACGTTTTTCATCAAAGATTTTCACGAATTCTTCTTTAGTGAAAATTTCTTGTTCACCTTCTGGAGACCATCCTAATAAAGCGATGAAGTTAAATAATGCTTCTGGAAGGTACCCTAATTCATCATATTGCTCGATGAATTGAATGATACTTTCATCACGTTTAGATAATTTTTTCTTACTTTCATTAACGATAAGCGTCATATGACCAAATCTTGGTGGCTCAAACCCTAATGCTTCATACACAACAAGTTGTTTTGGTGTATTAGAAACGTGGTCATCCCCACGTAATACGTGAGAAATTTTCATTAAGTAGTCATCGATAACAACAGCGAAGTTATATGTTGCTACTCCATCATTTTTAATAATTACGAAATCTCCGAAGTCATGCCCTTCGAATGATAATTCACCTTTAACCATATCATCAAATTTGTATGTTCTGTCTTGAGGAACACGGATACGGATAGCAGGTTTCCTACCTTCTTTTTCAAAAGCTTCTTGCTCTTCTTTACTAAGATGAGCGTGTTTTCCGCTGTAACGTGGTGGTAATCCGTTTGCGATTTGCTCTTCTCTTTCAGCTTCTAATTCTTCAGCTGTCATGTAGCATTTATAAGCTTTGTCCTCAGCGATAAGCTGATCAGCATATTTTTGATAAATATCAATTCTCTCAGATTGACGGTATGGACCAAATTCTTTTTCTTTTCCAATACCTTCATCATAATCTAAACCTAACCAGTTCATATATTTAAGTTGGCTACGTTCACCTTCTTCTTTGTTACGTTTGAAATCCGTATCTTCAATTCTTAATACGAAATCTCCTCCGTTGTGTTTAGCAAAAAGGTAATTAAATAATGCAGTTCTTGCATTTCCGATATGTAAATTTCCTGTTGGAGATGGTGCATATCTTACTCTTACTTTTGTCATAGTAATCTCCTTTTTTATTATTCAATAAATTATAACATAAAATATTATATCACAAACTATATTAATATTTCAACGAAAGTTAAATATTTCAAACAGAATTGACACTTTAATTTTATTATTTCTATGACAGATCAATAAATTAACACTTTATCTTAGAGAAATGGTTATATAATAAATGAGCGGCTAGAATTTTTTCCAAGCCCCGGATTTAGTATACAACCAATTTATTATACAAGCGAAAAATAAAGAACTAAATAGCATTTCCCTGCTACTTAGTTCTTTATATTATTTTTAATTTGCTTTAATTTCCACTGGTCGTTTTAGATTTTTCTTAATTAATGTTGTCATCTCAACAATACCATTTTGATTTAAATGAACTCTGTCTGGTTCAAATAAATTTTTACTACTGTTTGCTACTGAATACCAATCTATTATATTAATGTTAGTATGTTTCTCTTGTGCTTGTTTCAATGCTGCATTTACAGTTTTTTCCCAAGCTCTTGGTACCTTAATGTTTACAAAGTAAATATCGGCTTTATCAAACACTTTTACTAAGTCTTCAATCTGACTTTCAGTAAATGGTCCATTCGTTCCTAATTGGAAGATTATCGCAGAATTTTCGTTATTGTACTTAGAATAACTTTTTGCTTCTTCTATAGCAACGTATAACTGACGACCAATTTTTCCATCGATAACAGCTCCTGGGTATAATTCTTGGAATTTTTCTCCAATATCCACTGTTAAAGAATCTCCGATAACTACAACAGAGTTATATTTTTTCTCTGCATTATTTTTTTCATCTTTATTTTCATTGTTATCTTTGTTTTCTTTATTTGAATCATTATTTCGCTCTTCTTTATTCTCTTTATTATTCCCATTATTTACAAACTGAGTTTCTTTATTTGCTTCCATCTCTTTTACAAAAGCTGTAGAAATAAATGGAACACCTTTTCCAGTAATCCCCATAACAAATAATAATGATACTACTGTAGCAATACTAGCAAAAACTCTACGTGATTTTTTCGAACGTTTTATAATTCTTTTGAAAATTACACTTATATATTTTTTAAAACCTAATTTTCTTATTGGAGTTTCTACAAATACATAACTAACTATTGCTACAACAAATGTTAAAACAACTCTTAATATTACAAGATAAATATTAGGATTACCGACCTCTGCTACTGGTGTAGTCAATACTAATATTGGAAAATGCCACAAATATAAACTATATGAAATTTTTCCAATAAACACCACAGGTTTAAATGATAATAATCTTGACATTAGCGTATGTTGTTTCCCGCTGCTGATTATAACTATTAAACCTAGAATTGCTACTAATAGGAAACCACCTCTATACAACCACGTGTTATACTCAGATGTATAAATCATTACTGTTATTAAAGTAGCAATAGACACGAGTGAAACCACGCTGTATATTAAGTTCTGTTGCAGAGTTACCTTAGCATGTAATCTCTCCATAGGATATAAGATTGCTCCTACTACTCCTACAAGTAGAGAAAATGCTCGAGTATCAGTACCGAAATATATTCTACTGATATTGTTTATATCAAATAAAAGTATATGCACTATTAATGATACTAATATTAATCCTAGAACAACATATAAAAAGTTCTTATTTAATTTATACGTTCCATCTTTTGATTTTTCCCTTCTATTAACTAATAAGAATAGCAACGGAAAAATCATATAAAATTGCTCTTCTATCGCTAGAGACCAAAGATGTTTAAATGGACTTTGTGCACCGAAACTATCAAAATAATCTAGTTTATGAAAAATATACCACCAGTTACTTGAATATATATAACCAAATATAGCATCAAGGTGACTCTTACGAAGCAGTACTTCATTGAAAAGAACCATTACTACTAATCCAACTGTTATCATAAAGTAAACAGCTGGTAACAGACGTCTAGCCCTTCTTATGTAGAAATTATATAAATTAACACTACCTGTATTTTTATGTTCTTTAATAATTAATGAACTAATTAAATATCCTGATAGAACAAAAAATAAATCTACCCCTAAAAATCCACCCGGTAGGTAATTTACATCAACGTGATAGATAATAACGGCTAATACTGCTAGTGCCCTTAAACTATCTATACTTGGAAGGTATTTTGATTTGTTATTACTCATTTTTACCTCCTTTAATCTTTAAACATTGCTAGTGCGACACGACCTCTTTGCTTATCTACATCTATTACATAAACATCGACAATCTGACCTACACTAAGAACGTCAAGTGGGTTTTTTATATAATTTTTGCTAATTTTCGAAATATGGACCATCGCATCTTGCTTAAGACCGATATCTATAAATGCTCCAAACTGCGTAATATTTCTAACAGTTCCTGCTAGCTTAACTCCAATCTGAAGATCATCAATAGTTAAAATATCAGATTTTAACAATGGCTTAGCAAACGACTCTCGCTCATCACGCAAAGGTTGTTTTAAATCTTTAATTATATCTTCTAACGTTTCAAGACCGACACCAATTTTTTCTGCTAGAGCTTTTTTATCTACACCATCTATTACAGTAGCAAACTCTTCTGTTCCTACTTCTTTAGTTGATAGTTTCAGCTCTTTTAGTAAATTCTCTGCTGCTTTATAACTTTCTGGGTGAATACCTGTAGCATCGAAAATATTTTTACTATCAGGTATTCTAAAGAATCCTACACATTGCTCGAATGTCTTCTTACCAAGTCTTGGTACTTTGGCTATTTCTTTAATTGTTTCTATTTTTCCATTTTCTTGACGGTACGCTACGATATTTTTAGCGATTTGTTTATTAACACCTGACACATATGATAGTAGTGAAACAGATGCCGTATTAACATTTACCCCTACTTTGTTAACCGCAGTCTCTACTACGAAAGTAAGCTCTTTTTCTAAAAACTTAGGCGTAATATCGTGTTGATATTGACCTACTCCTATTGACTTAGGATCAATTTTCACAAGTTCACTTAATGGATCTTGAATACGACGTGCGATAGACACAGCACTTCTTTCTTCTACATTAAAGTCTGGGAATTCTTCACGTGCTACTTCACTAGCTGAGTACACACTTGCTCCCGCTTCATTTACGATAACATAGTCAATTTTTAATCCCGCTTCTTTTAAGTTATCTACTACAAATTTCTCAGTTTCTCGTGATGCAGTACCATTTCCGATAGCTATTAAATTAATATTATGTTTATTAATAAATTTAATTAAATCCTTTTTAGATTTTTCTTGCTTATCTGCTGAAGCTGGTTTATGCGGATAGATTACCATTTTATCTATAAAATTACCATATTCATCAACAATCGCCATTTTACAACCTGTTCTAAATGCTGGATCTATTCCTAAAACTTTTTTGTTTTTAAGAGGACTTTGCATTAATAGTTGCTTTAAGTTTTCTGAGAAAATAACAACAGAGTCTTCCTCAGCTTTTTTCGTTAAATCACTACGGATTTCTCTTTCAATTGATGGATAGATTAATCTCTTCATACTATCAGCTATACATTCTAACAGCAAGTCACCAATAGCCGTTTGACGATTTTTCGTTAATCCTCGTAGTATATAATTGTGTAGTCTATCTTTATCATTTTCAATACTTACACGAATTATTCCTTCTTTTTCCGCTCTATTTAATGCAAGAATTCTGTGCGAAGCAATTTTTGAAATTTGTTCTCCAAACTCATAGTAATTTTTATAAGTAGCATTCTCGTCTTTTTCTTCTCCGCCTTTTTTTAGTACTGATGTAATCTGACCGAATTTTCTAGTGTTTTCAAGTACGTACTCACGATATTTAGCGCTATCCGAAATATTTTCTGCAATAATATCTAATGCATAGTTGATAGCTTCTTCAACACTATTAACTTCTTTTTCCGCATTTATATACTTAGCAGCTTCTTTATTCAAATCTTCTAAAGATTTTGGAAGTTTTAAAATATAGTTAGCTAGTTTCTCTAAGCCTTTTTCTTTAGCTATCGTAGCCTTAGTACGTTTTTTCTCTTTAAAAGGACGATATAAGTCTTCAACCCTTTGTAATTTTTCTTGAGCTAAGATATCTTTTTTCAATTCCTCAGTAAGTAGACCTTTTTCTGAAATTAATCTAATTACCTCTTCTTTTCTTTCTTCAAGCGATTTTAAATAATTAAACTCATCCTGAATCTGTTTAATAGCAACTTCATCTAGAGAATTTGTTAATTCCTTTCTATACCTTGCGATAAAAGCAATTGTATTACCTTCTTCTAGTAAGTTTAATACATTTACTATATACTTATCTTGTATTTTTAACTTAGTAGCTAAATTTTTTGTAATTTTCTCGTACATACTATAACTCCATTTTATTTTTATAATAAACCCTTGGAACACGTTTATTTATACAACAGAATATTTCATAACTTATTGTATCTTGATATGTAGCAAAATCATCAACTGATATTTTTTGTCCATTATTCTCACCAAAAATTAGAACATCGTCTCCTACTTTTATATTTTCGCTACAACGTACCATAAGTTGATCCATACAAACACGTCCTACAATCTCACAGTCTTCTGTCCCAACTTTAATCTTGAATCCTTGAGCTCGCCTTAAAATACCATCAGCATAACCGATAGGAACTGTTGCGATATATTCATCCTGTTTTGCTTCATAACTAATTCCGTACCCTAATTTTTCTCCTTTTGAAAACTTCTTAACATGAGATACCTTACTTAATAATGTAGCTACCGGTTCTAATTTAACCTTATCTAAAATCTCGATACTTTCGCTAGGATAACATCCATATAACGTAATTCCTAGCCTAGTCATATTATACTGATCTTTTCTATCACTATATTTTACTGTACTAGCTGAATTCCCAATATGAATGTATTTTGGTTTATGCGTAAATAGCTTTATTCTTTCATCGAAGTTTTTAGTTTGATAATCATCATAATTATTATCACTACCATCAGCATTAGAATAGTGCGAGAATATCCCTTCAAAATCTATTTTCTCAGATGAAAGTAGATTATCGATTTTAACTAATTCTTCTTTATCAGAAATACCAATTCTTCCCATTCCCGTATCAATCTTAACATGAATTTTTAATTTTCCTTCAACATCTTTCATTTCAGATAAACATTCTTCTAACCATGCTTTAGATGGGCACGTTAATGATACATTATTTTCTACTGCATATTTTACATTTTGGGGATTTGTCACTCCTAATACAAGAACCATACTGTCATAAATAACATCTTTCAATTCTAATGCTTCCTCTAATGTTGCAGTAGCAAAATATCTAACACCATTTTTATAAAGATGATTAGCTATTACTCTTGCACCTAGTCCATATGAATCAGCTTTTACTATTGCTATGCCGATTTTTTTATTATTAAGAGATGTTAACTTATTGTAGTTATTTAACACTGCATCTAAGTCTACTCTTAATTGTGTTGGTCTATCATTAATCATTAATCTTATCCCCTTTTTCTAAAATAACAAATGCCACAACCGTTGAATCAGTATGGCTTAGCGTTAAATGTGTTATAAAGTCTTTGTATTCAATATAAGGTTTCCCTCTATCATCTTTTTTTACTTCTACATCATGAAAAGAAAAATCTTTGGAAATTCCAACTCCTAAAGCTTTTGAAGTAGCCTCCTTTACAGCGAAACGTCCAGCCAAAAACTCCATTTTCCTTCTATGATTTGTTATTTTATAAAATTCATTTAATTCATTTTCTGTATATAATTTTTCAAGTCGTTTTTTATCATCGACATATTTTTCAAAGCGATGAATATCGACGATATCACAACCGATTCCGTAAATCATTTTTTACCTCTTCATTATATAGTCTTACAATATTATATCACTAATATAGATATTATGAAAGATATATTAGCTCGTTATTCAGCTTTATTATTTACATAAGTTTAGTACTCTGTTAAAACACTCTTCACTATAATTAAATTAATCGTTTAATGCATATTTTGTAAAATATTGTACCAATTTAACAAAAAGATTGCCAATTTTCATTGACAATCTTAAAATTTATTAGTCTCTATTATTACTATTTAATAATATGAAGACGAATCTCAGCATTTCCATTAAAGCTACAACTGCTGCTGCTACATAAGTTAAAGCTGCTGCTACAAGAACTTTTCGACAGTGTCTGTGTTCTTGATCGTCTACGATATTTAAATCAACCACTTGTTCTAATGCACGTTTTGAAGCATCGAACTCAACGGGCAATGTTACTACTTGGAATAGTACTGCAAATAGCATTAATCCTACTCCAATCCAAGCAATTGTATAACCATATTGTCCAATTAAGCCCGTTAATAAAAATCCTACCATAATAAGAATAGTTGATAGATTTCCTCCAAGATTTGCTAACGGTACCAATGAGTGTCTCCATCTCATTGGTTTATAGTCTGCTACTTTATCTTGAATAACGTGACCAATTTCGTGTGCTGCTATCGCTACTGAAGCAACTGTCGGTTGATCATGAACTATAGGTGAAAGTACAACTATGTTATTAGTTGGATCGTAGTGATCTGATAATTCAACCTCTCCTCTTACTACTTTAACACCTGTTATTCCATTTGCTTGCATTATAATTTCTGCAACTTCTTTTCCAGTTAATCCTGATTTTGTTCTTACTTTTTTATATCTTTCGTATGTTCTTTTTACTTTGAATTGAGCCCATAAAGGAATCAGCATAATTAGTAAAAAGTAAAGTATATAACTTCCTGACATTCCATAATATCCTAATGGCATATAGATTACCTCCTAATTAGTAAAGTATATAAGAAGAATTATATCATGTTCTAATATTATTTGCTAGTATTTTGACTAAATTTCACCATTGATAATTCATATTATTTATTTTTATTACTTTTCATTAGATTTTCTCTATTTTTCATAATATTATCTAATCTACAGCTTAATTTTCAACATAAAAAGTACGATCCAAAAGTAACTTACTTCTAGATCGTACTATAATATATTGGTTCTTTGTCAAATTCGGTTGATTTAGAAAATTAGGAGAAAGCTATGCTATATTAAGTAGTATAGCTTTTTTTCTATTTTTTCGTTTTAGTCTTATTTCTTTCTTTTTATTGAGAATATCTTGGCGCTCTTCTTTCGAATATCTAGGTTTTTTGTTAGTTTCAGAAGGTATAAATAAGCTGAATACAAGGAGTATTTTAGCTTTAAAGTTACTAAAAGATCTATAACCATAAGAAATACGCTTAATAACTTTAATTTTGTTGTTAATTCCTTCTAAAGGTCCGTTAGAAAGCCCATTGTAGTACATAGTATTCTTAATCTGTCTTTTATATTTTCTAAGTGTTTTAATAGCTGTAAACATATATCTAG
>NZ_DBHIUF010000004.1:138435-152051 GCF_057272915.1 Gemella sp. | reverse complement strand
TTCCTGTAGAGAAAGTTGTGAAATTAGATAAACAACCAGCAATCGATGCAGTTACAAACAAAGCGACAGAACAAATCGCAGCTATCAATGGTAATGATAAATTAACACAAGCTGAAAAAGATAAAGCTATTGCAAAAGTTAATGAAGATAAACAAGCGGCATTAGATAAAATCGATGATGCTACAAACAAAGCAGCAATTGATACGGCTAAAGAAGAAGGTACTGCGGCTGTAGCGAAAGTTAATCCAGTAGCGAAAGAAGCTGCTAAACAAGCAATCGCTGATCAGTTAACAGCTAAAAATAATGAATTAGATGCACGTACAGATTTATCAGATGCAGAAAAAGCAAAAGCCAAAGAAGAAGCTAAGGAATTAGCAGATGCACAGTTAGCTGAAATTGCTAAACAACCTGACAACAAAGATACAGCAGCAGAAGCAGCAGAAGCGCAAAAAGTAGTAGATGCGGCTAAGAATACAGGTGTAGCAGACGTTAAGACTGTAAACCCAATCGCTAAAGAAAATGCTCTAAAAGCAGTAGCTGACGAATTAGCTAAAAAAGAAAAACAAATCGATGATCGTACAGATTTAACAAAAGAAGAAAAAGATGCAGCTAAAGAAAAAGCTAAAGAATTAGCGGAAAAAGCAAAAAATGATATTAACGCTCAACCTAACACAGCGGCAACACCAGAAGCAGCGAAAACAGCTCAAGATGCAGTAAATGCAGCTAAGAAAAAAGGTGTTGATGAAGTAGCGGCTGTAAATCCACCAGCCGAAAAGAAAACAGCAGCTAAAGCAACAGTAGCAAGCGACGCAGAAGCTAAAAAACAAGCTATTCAAGGTGACAATACATTATCTGAAGCAGCTAAAGAAAAACTTAAAAAAGAAGTAGATGATATTAAAGAAGCAACAGATGCAGCAATCACTGGTGCTAAGAAAAATGCTGACGTTGACAAAGCTAAAAAAGCAGGTGAAACAGCAATAGCTGCCATCAACTCTGCACGTGTACCAGGTAATAAATTAGTTGCTGAAGATCCTACAAACTTAAAACCAGAAGAACAAGAGAAACTTAAAAAAGCTATTGAAGCTGTAAACCCAGGTGCAACTGTAACAGTAAATCCTAATGGAAGTGCGAGTGTAATTTTACCAAATGGTAAAACTGTACCGTTAGAACAAGCAGACTTAACAAAATCTGCGGATGCTTTAAATAACCCAGCTGGTGGTAACAACATTAACCGTCCAGTGGATAAAGTTATCGTTAAAGATAAAAATCCTAAGAACTTTACACCTGAAGAAAAAGCAAAAATCAAACAAGCTGTTCGTGATGTTAACCCTAACGCAGTAGTAACTATGGACGATAACGGAACAGTAACTGTTTCAACTCCAGAAGGAAACACAGCAGCATTCCCAGCATCAGAATTAGTACGTACATTAGAGGATGCAGCAAAACCTGATTCAGGTAATGCAGGAGTTCGTAAGCCAGCAGATAAAGTAGTTGGTGATGCAACAAACCCAGCTGATCAAGTAAAAGCAACTGAAAAACTGAAAAAATTAAATGGTGGCGACGATAAAGTTAAAGCTATTAAATATGACGATGAAGGAAATGCAACAGTAGTTCTTAAAGATGGAACAATTGCGACAATTCCAGCATCAGACTTATTCAAAACACCAGAAGAAGCTAAGAAAGCAAATGGTGGAGATGACATCAATAAACCAAATTCACAAACTGTAGTAGCAGATAAAAATGCTTTAACAGAACCAGAACGTGAAGCAATCAAAGCGAAAATTGCTGCGGTTAACCCAGAAGGTTCAGTAATTACTGTTAACGAAAAAGGTGAAGCTACAGTAACAACACCAGAAGGAAAAACAGCAGTAATCGATGCTGATGATTTAATTAAAGGTGCTGACGAAAAAACTAATCCAAAAGCTGGTAACAACATCAACAACCCAGCAGACAGAGTACAAGTAGCAGATAAAGCTAACTTAAAACCTGAAGAAATCGCTAAAATCAAAGCAGCAGTTGAAGCAGTAAATCCAGGTGCAACAGTAGTAGTTGATGAAAAAGGAAACGCGACTGTAACAACACCAGAAGGAAAAACAGCAACAATTCCAGTAAGTGAATTAGTGAAAACTCCAACTGACAAAGACAATGTAACTGGTGGAAACCAAGTAAATACTCCAGCAGATAGAGTAGTGGTAGAAAACCCAGCTGCATTAACAGACAAAGATAAAGAAGCTATTAAAGCTAAAATCCAAGCAGTAAACCCAGGAGCTGAAGTAGTATTTGATGCTAATGGAAATGCAACAGTAACAACACCAGCAGCACCAGGTGAACAACCGAAAACAGCAACAATTCCAGCGGCTGATTTAGTAAAACCAAAAGCTGACTTAGCTGACCCAGCTAAACAAGATGCTGTAAACAAACCAGCAGACAAAGTAGTAGTTGATCCAGCACTAGTAGATAATTCAGATGCAACATTACCTCAAACGGCTAAAGATGCTATTAAAGCGGCTGTAGAAGCAGTAAATCCAGGTTCAACTGTAGTAGTTGATGACAAAGGAAATGCAACGGTAACAACTAAAGACGGTAAAACTGTAGTTATTCCAAAAGCTGACTTAGTGAAGAAAGAAGCTGACAAAGAAACTGCTAAAGCAGGAAACAACATCAACAAACCAGTAGACAAAGTAGTTGCTGATAAAGATGCATTAACTCCTGAAAATATCGAAGCAATCAAAGCTAAAGTAGAAGCAGTAAACCCAGGTGCAACAGTAGTAGTTGATGCTAAAGGAAACGCAACTGTAGTTACACCAGACGGACAAACAGCAACAATTCCAGCATCTGACTTAGTGAAATCTCCAGAAGAAGCTAAAGATGCTAAAGCAGGAAACAACGTAAACAAACCAGCTGATAAAGTAGCAGCTGATAAAGATAATTTACAACCAGCAGATAAAGAGAAAATTAAAGAAGCAATTCTTAAAGTTAACCCAGATGCTAAAGTATTCGTAGATGACAAAGGAAATGCAACAGTAACAACTAAAGACGGTAAAACAGCGACAATCTCTGTTGAAGACTTAGTAAAAGATCCAGCAGCTAAAGAAACTCCAAATGCAGGAAACAAAGTAAACACTCCAGCAACGAAAGTAGTTGTAACAAGCCCAGATAACAAAGCGACTGATGAAGAGAAAATCAAAGCAGAAATCTTGAAAGTAAACCCAGGTGCAACAGTAGCGTTTGATACAGAAGGAAATGCAACAGTAACAACGAAAGACGGAGCTGTAGCAACAATTCCGGCAGCTGATTTAGCAAAAGATGCAGCTGACTTAACTAAGCCAGACAAGCAAGATGAAGTTAACAAACCAGCGGACAAAACAGTTGTTAAGAAAGCAGGTAAATTAACTCAAGCTGAAAAAGATGCAATCAAAGCAGAAATCGCTAAAGTAAATAGAGATCCACAGACAACTATCGTAGTAGATAACGAAGGAAATGCAACAGTAACAACTCCAGAAGGAAAAACTGTAGTAATCGCCAAAGAAGACCTAGTGAAATCTCCACAAGAAGTTGATGGTGCAAAAGCAGGAAACAACATCAACAAGCCAGCGGATAAAGTAGCGGCAGCGGCGGCAGATTTAGTTGGACCTAAGAAAGATGAAGTTGTAGCTAAAATTAAAGCAGCTGTAGAATCAGTAAATCCAGGTGCAACTGTATTCGTAGACGATAAAGGAAACGCAACAGTAACAACACCAGATGGTAAGACAGCAACAATCCCAGTTGAAGACTTACTGAAAGATCCAGCAGCTAAAGATACTCCATCAGCAGGAAACAAAGTAAACACTCCAGCAGAAAGAACAGTAGTAGCAAATCCAGCTAAATTAACTGATGCTGAAAAAGCTAAGATTACTGCAGCGATTCAAGCGGTAAACCCTGAAGGAACTAAAGTTGTATTTGACGAAGCAGGAAACGCAACAGTAACAGTACCAAATGAAGACGGTACTACATCGTCTACAGCGACAATCCCTGTAAGTGATTTAGTGAAATCAAATGCTGAAAAAGATTTATTAGATCCAGCTAAACAAAATCCAGTTAAGAAACCTATCGATCAAACAGTAGTTGCTGATAAAGATGCCTTAACTCCTGACGACATTAAAGCAATCAAAGCTAAAGTTCAAGAAGTTAACCCAGATGCAACTGTAGTAGTTGATGCAAAAGGAAATGCTACAGTAACAACTAAAGATGGTAAGACAGCTGTAATCGCAGCGGATGATTTAGTGAAAACTGATGATGAAGTATTAAGCGATCCAAAAGCAGGTAATGTAATCAACAAACCAGCAGATGGTGTATTTGTTAAAGATGGACAAATCACGGATGATGTTAAAGCGAAAATCGCTGCTAAGGTTCAACGAGTAAATCCAGGTTCAACAGTATTCGTAGATGAAAATGGAAATGCGACAGTAACAACACCAGAAGGTAAAACAGCAACAATTCCAGTAGCTGATTTAACGAAGACTGACGCTGATAAAGCTAAAGTGAATGCAGGAAATAAAATCAATTCACCAGCAGACAGAGTGTTAGTAAAAGATAGAGATAAATTAACAGCGGAAGATATTCAAGAAATTGAGAAAAACATCTTAGAAGTTAATCCAGGAGCAACAGTAGTATTTGACGCAAAAGGAAATGCGACTGTTAAGAATGCAAATGGAGACATCGCAACAATTCCTGTAGAAGCCTTAGCGAAACCCAAAGCAGATCTATTAAAACCTGAGAAACAAGATTTAATTAAGAAACCTGTTGACAAGGTATTAGTAACAGATCCAGCTAACTTGGATAAAGAAGCTATTAAGAAAGCTGTTGAGGAAGTTAACCCAGGTTCAACGGTAGTAGTAGACGACAAAGGAAATGCAACGGTAACTACAGAAGATGGTAGAAGCTTTGTAATTCCAGCAAAAGATTTAGTGAAAACAGCAGAAGAAGCTAAAAATGCAAAAGCTGGAAATAACATTAACAAACCAGCGGATAAAGTAGCAGTAGCTGATCCAACTAAACCATTATCTCAAGAAGAGAAAAAAGCGATTGAAGCTAAGATTAAAGAAGTAAATCCAGATGCAAAAGCGATATTCGTAGATGATAAAGGAAATGCGACGGTAACTATAGAAGATAAAGATGGTAACACTGAGACAGCAACAATCCCAGCCAAAGATTTAGTAACAAGCCAAGAAGAAGCTAAACAACCAAATGCAGGAAACAATATCAACACACCAGCTGATAAGGTAGTTGTAAAAGATCCAGATCATTTATCAGAAGAAGATAAAGCTAAGATTACAGAAGCAATCAAAGCGGTAAATCCAGAAGCTAACGTGGTATTTGACGACAAAGGAAATGCAACGGTAACAACTAAAGATGGAGAAGTTGCAACAATTCCAGCAGCTGATTTAGTGAAATCAAAAGAAGAAGCAGCTAAACCAAATGCAGGAAACAATATCAACACACCAGCTGATAAAGTAGCGGTTGATTCTTCTAAACCATTAACACAAGAAGAGAAAGATGCAATCGCAGCTAAAGTAGCAGAAGTAAATCCAGGAGCTACTATAGCGGTAGACGACAAAGGAAATGCAACAGTAACAACGACAGATGGTAAGACAGCGGTAATTCCAGCGGCGGCATTAACTAAGACAGCAGATTCAGCTAAAGAACCAAACGCAGGAAACGACGTAGTTAAACCAGCAGATAAGACTGTAGTAGCAAATCCAGACTCATTAACACAAGAAGAGAAAGATGCAATCGCAGCTAAAGTAGCAGAAGTAAATCCAGAAGCTAAAACTGTAGTTGTAGATGATAAAGGAAATGCAACAGTAACAACTAAAGATGGTAAGGCAGTGGTTATCCCAGCGAAAGATTTAGTGAAAACAGCAGAAGAAGCGGCAAAACCAAATGCAGGAAACGATGTAAACACACCAGCAGATAAGACTGTAGTAGCAAATCCGAATGCTCTAACTCCAGAAGAGAAAAAAGCAATCGAAGATAAAGTTAAAGCAGTAAATCCAGGTGCAGAAGTTGTAGTGGACAACAAAGGAAACGCAACAGTAACTAAAGATGGTAAAGTAGCAGTAATTCCAGCGGCAGACTTAACTAAGACAGCAGATTCAGCTAAAGAGCCAAACGCAGGAAATGACGTAGTTAAACCAGCAGATAAAACTGTAGTAGCGAATCCAGAATCATTAACACAAGAAGAGAAAGATGCAATCGTAGCTAAAGTTAAAGCAGTAAATCCAGATGCAACTGTAGTAGTAGATGAAAAAGGAAATGCAACAGTTACACCTAAAGATGGAAAACCAGTTGTAATCCCAGCATCAGACTTAACTAAATCACCAGAAGATGCAACTAAGCCAAACGCAGGAAACGACATCGTTAAACCAGCAGATAAAACTGTAGTAGCAAATCCGGAATCATTAACACAAGAAGAGAAAGATGCAATCGTAGCTAAAGTTAAAGAAGTAAATCCAGGTGCAGAAGTTGTAGTAGACGACAAAGGAAACGCAACAGTAACTAAAGATGGTAAAGTAGCAGTAATTCCAGCAACAGATTTAGTTAAATCACCAGAAGATGTAACTAAACCAAACGCAGGAAACGACGTAAGCACACCAGCAGATAAGACTGTAGTAGCAAATCCGAATGCTCTAACTCCAGAAGAGAAAAAAGCAATCGAAGAAAAAGTTAAAGCAGTAAATCCAGGTTCAACTGTAGTAGTGGACGATAAAGGAAACGCAACAGTGACACTTCCAAATGGAAAAACAGCAGTAATTCCAGCGACAGACTTAACTAAGACAGCAGCACAAGCTAAAGAGCCAAACGCAGGAAATAACGTAGCTAAACCAGCAGATAAGACTGTAGTAAAAGATCCAGCTAAACTTACTGATGAAGAAAAACAAGCAATCACAGATAAGCTTACAGCCTTAAATCCAGATGCAAAAGTTGTAGTAGATGATAAAGGAAACGCAACAGTAACACCTAAAGATGGAAAACCAGTTGTAATCCCAGCATCAGACTTAACTAAGACAGAAGCACAAGCTAAAGAGCCAAATGCAGGAAACGATGTAAACACACCAGCAGATAAGACTGTAGTAGCAAATCCAGACTCATTAACACAAGATGAGAAAGATGCAATTGCAGCTAAAGTTAAAGCAGTAAACCCAGAAGGAACAACTGTAGTAGTAGACGACAAAGGAAACGCAACAGTGACACTTCCAAATGGAAAAACAGCAGTAATTCCAGCGACAGACTTAACTAAGACAGCAGCACAAGCTAAAGAGCCAAACGCAGGAAATAACGTAGCTAAACCAGCAGATAAGACTGTAGTAGCAAATCCAGACTCATTAACACAAGATGAGAAAGAAGCAATCGCAGCTAAAGTTAAAGCAGTAAATCCAGGTGCAGAAGTTGTAGTAGACGACAAAGGAAACGCAACAGTAACACTTCCAAATGGAAAAACAGCGGTAATTCCAGCAGCAGACTTAACTAAATCAGCAGCGGATGCAGCTAAACCAAACGCAGGAAACGATATTGTTAAACCAGCAGATAAGACTGTAGTAGCAAATCCAGACTCATTAACACAAGATGAGAAAGAAGCAATCGCAGCTAAAGTTAAAGCAGTAAATCCAGGTGCAGAAGTTGTAGTAGACGACAAAGGAAACGCAACAGTAACAGTAAATGGTAAGACAGCGGTAATTCCAGCGGCAGACTTAACTAAGTCAGCCGAAGATGCGGCTAAGCCAAAAGCAGGAAACGACATTGTTAAACCAGCTTCTAAGACAAAAGTAGCAAATCCAGATAGCTTAACTCCAGAAGAGAAAAAAGCAATTGCGGATAAAGTAGCAGCAGTAAATCCAGAAGCAACTGTAGTAGTAGACGACAAAGGAAACGCAACAATAACACTTCCAAACGGAAATACAGCAGTTATCCCAGCATCAGATTTAACAAAATCTGCAAAAGATGTGAACGATGGAAAAGCTAAAGACAACGCAGTTACACCAGCAGCGAAAACAAAAGTAGCGAACCCAGAGAAATTAACTGACGCTGAGAAGAAAGCAATCGAAGACAAAGTTAAAGCAGTAAACCCAGGAGCAACTGTAGTAGTAGACGATAAAGGAAATGCAACAGTAGTTAAAGATGGTAATGTTTCAGTTATCCCATCAACAGACTTAGTTAAAGTAGAAGACGATGCTAAGAAAGAAAATGGTGGTAACGGTGCAAATACACCAGCAGCTAAAACTGTAGTAGCAAATCCAGCTAAGTTAACAGATGAAGAAAAAGGAAAAGTTAAGAAAGCTGTAGAAGCAGTAAACCCAGGAGCAATTGTAGTAGTCGACGATGAAGGAAACGCGACAGTAACGAAAGCTGATGGAACAGTTCTTAGCATCCCAGCTTCAGACTTAGTAATCTCAGCGACAAAACTAGCTGATGAAGCTAAGAACGCTAAAGTGAAAACACCAGCTACTCGTACATTAGTTGGAGATAAAGATAAATTAACAGATGAAGAAAAAGCAGCAGTTAAGAAAGCAATTGAAGCAGTAAACCCAGGAGCAACTGTAGTAGTGGACGACAAAGGAAACGCAACAGTAACATCACCAGATGGTTCTACAGCAACAATTTCTAAAGACCAACTAGTGAAGAATGCAGAAGAAGCGAAAGCCGAAAATGATGGAAACAACATTAACCTAAACTTCGAAAAACAAGAAGTAGCAGATCTTACTAACTTAACAGATGCAGAGAAAGCAGCAGCGAAAGCTAAGATTTTAGCAGCAAATCCTAATGCAGCAGATGTTATCTTCGATGCAAAAGGAAATGCGACAGTAGTTCTTAAAGATGGAAAAGCATACACAATCTTAGCTAAAGATATCTTTAGTCAAAAAGGTGAGGTAGCACCATCTGAAAGAAATAATGGAGCAGCAGATGCAGGAGCTGATACAAACGCAGCAGATTCTGATGCACAAGGTGTAAATGCTAAACTAGGACAACGTCTAGCAAACACAGGTACAACTGAAACTAATACTGGACTAGCAGGATTAGGATTAGCAGTACTAGGTGGATTACTTGCAGCAGCAAGACGCCGTAAAGAAAAATAAGAAGTTGTTAAAACTGAATAGATAACATTTACATGTTATTAAGAGAGACCCTTAAAGTTAAATTTTAGATTTAACTTTAAGGGTTTTCTTTGGCTCTTTGTCGAGGTTCTCGAGCAGCCAAGAGGAGTTGAATCCCACCGTTAGCAAAAGGAGTCGAGGTTCTCGAGCGACTAAGAGGAGTTGAATCCCACCGTCAGCAAAAGGAGTCAAGGTTCTCGAGCAACCAAGAGGAGTTGAATCCCATCGCCAGCAAAAGGAGTCAAGGTTCTTGAGCGACCAAGAGGAGTTGAATCCCATCGCCAGCAAAAGGAGTCGAGGTTCTCGAGCGACTAAGAGGAGTTGAATCCCACCATCAGCAAAAGGAGTCAAGGTTCTCGAGCAACCGAGAGGAGTTGAATTTGTTGCAAAAGCAAGGAGTGTTGCTACTGCCTCTTTGTCAGGTTCGATTGATTTTGAAAATAGGATAAATTTCCAAAATAAGGTAAGCGTCCAATGACAAGGTATCAATACTCCCCGTAAAATCTTTTATAATACAAATATAAAGAAGAAATGGAGGAAGATAAAATGTCAAAACAAATAGTACTATTAAACGTTGATTATTCATCAAAAACAGAAAGGAAAGTTACCTCTGAGAAAATTTTAAAAATTAGAGACATTTAAAGCATATAAATATTGAAAATAATTGAGAAAAATGATAAAATTTAATGTTAGAGAAAGTATATTATTGAAAAATATTGTTATTAATTTAGGATAGCTTTAGGATTATAATTTTAATAAAATAAATCTTAATGAGCTATTCTTTATAAGGTTTGTTAAAGATGGGAATGACTAAAAAATCTTAATTTTGAAGAAAGAAGATTTTGTTGAGTCATGACCATAAAGTTTATTGGATATCTAAAAAACTTTCACTCAGTGAATTTGGAAATCAATAAACCATTGAGCCTATGAGTTCTCATATGAATTTTTTGAAATTTAGAACTTTTGGGTCAGCCCATATTGGGAAAATAATGCATTTAAATATCAATTTTTGAATTCTAATGAATTTAAACTGCTTTAAGTAATTCTAAATTGTAAAGTTAAATGTATGAAAAAATATTAGAGTATTAACTAGGAGAAAGTGAATGAAGAATAAAAAATTTAAAATGAGTCTTAATCAGTATAACAATAGATTTAGTATTAGAAAATTTAATGTTGGGGTTGCTAGTATAGCTGTGTCTTCTGTGGCTATAGCAGGAATGATGTTTTTTGGAAATACTAATCTAGCTTATGCAGGAGATACGGATTTTAATAGAACGGGAACGGGAGAGTCGACAGTAGTAGGCGCACAAGAGTTTGTAATGGTGACTCATGAGAAACCGGGTGGAGAAGTAGAGGATGTAGCTATTTTGAAATCAAATTTTTCAGAAAATCTTGATCAATTAAAGAAAGATTATCCAGGATTTACTGCGACAAGACTACAATCTATTGGAAATAATAAATATAAAATTACATATGTACCAGTTGCTGTAACTAACCAACCGAGTTCAACAAGAGAATCTGTAACTAATACAGGAGAGGCTGGTACTTCAAATAGTACATCGGCCACTGCTAATCAAACACAACCAACAACTGAAAATAGAGTCAGTTTACAAGGGCATCTTGTCGGAAGTCAGACAGAATATAATGTAGGAGAGCAAATTATTTCTACATTTAGATTAGATGTGTCTGCACCTTCAAGATTAGAAGATGGATCTTATGTTTTAGTGAATTTACCAGCGAACGAACCGATTACTGATGTACAATTTGGGACTGCTTTAAAAGTTGAAAAAGTAAATGATACACAATATAAAATCTATACTGGAGAAGTTCCTAGCGGTTCGTATGCTAGCTTCAATATAAGTTATAAATTTGATAAATATAGAACAGGACGTAATTCACAAACGACAATTACAGCTCAAGTAGTTGATAAGACTGGTGCGGCAATTACACCAACTACATCTACAACAGCTAGAGTAACTAATACGAATAAGAGTGGGTATGCAAATATAAGCGTTGATAGTGAAAGTGGTGCTAGAGATTTAGCTTTATTTAGTACTAACGCGCCTGGGGATTCTATCGATGAAACTAAGAATAAAGATTTAGTTTTAAAATTAACTACTTTTAATAAAGAGACTTCAGCGGTAAATAAAATTGTTCATGAAGTAACGTTACCGACTGGTGCAGTTTTATCTCAAGCATCTATAAATGATGGTTGGACTCAAGATGGGAATATCGCTCGTTATACAAGAACAATAACAGATGCGAAGCCTGTATTCGATCAAGGGAACAATACTAGTGATGATACGCTTCGTATTAATATGCGCCAAGCAGGTACATTAGAAGAGTTTTTAAAAGGAAAAGAATTTACATTTACAGACAATGTAACTTATACAGATAAATCAGGAGAAACAAATACAAGTCAAGGAACAACTTCGTTAGTAGTAAAAGCTGTGAATCCTTATAAAGATAATGGAGACGGAGCAACACCAAATGCAGCAGGAGCGCAACCACCATTAGCAATTAATAACTATACTAATGAACAGAATCATGAAAATAGAGTGAATATTGCAATTCCTGGAATCAATACAGAAACAGATGATAAGAGAATTATTGTTTTCTGGAGAAGTGTAGATACTCCAACAAAAGTTAAGGAAGTTGAATTAACGATTGACAGTGACTTTGATCAAAAGAGATCAATTGAATTTTATGGTGTCTGGAATAATAATGGCGCATATGCAGCTTGGTATGCACCAGATAATCTAGGAACTAGTAAGACGTTTGAAGTATATACGGTAAATGGTACAACGGAAACGAAATTAGGAGAAATTGCCTTTAAGAAAGGCGGTGGAACATCTATAGATTTACCTGAAGGTACAACCCGAGTTTTATTAAAACCAAAAGGTGAGATGAACTTTACAAGTAATACAATAAGCCAGGCAGGTATTTATTTACATCAAAACTTAAAAGGTTTAGAAAAAGCAAAGCAAATGGTAGCGGAAGGGAAAGAACCGAAGAGTATTGTTACTGCAAAAGTTTCAACTCAAGATACAGATGTGATCAATACAAGTATTTCTAAAACGATTTTAGCAGATGCTAGAACAGCTTTAAAACTGACATCGAGAACTGGGAAAATAGAAACGGTTCTGGCAGGGAATAAAACACAGTCTTTAAGTTCTGGGATAGAAGCGTATAACTACTCACCTTCAGGTTTAGGGAATCGTGTATATAGTACAGTGACATCACACTTTGCTACTACTGATAAAAAATTAGATTATCTTGGAGCGAAGAATCCTAAAATTATTGTGGAATTACCGGATGGCTTTAGTTATGCAGGGAATAGCCCACTTGTAACTAAAGATGATAATTATCAAAATACTGGTAAACATGTGTTGATTATTGATCCGAAGGATTCGAATACTCGTGAGAATGTAACTCCGAATTTAGAGTTTAATGTAGCACAATGGGTTCAAACAGGTAGTTATCGTTTGAAATACACATTAGTTTGGGATGAAAATAGATTCCTATATGGATTAAATCCAAATGATGAGTTTGATGGAGATAAGACAATTATCAATACATCAACTTTCACTTATGAAATTCCTGTAAGTAATACATCAGCGACACGATTACACGTAGATGTGACAGATAAAAATGATCGACGAGAAGGATATACAACATCGTTACAAAATTTAGCTCCAAAAACAGATGTGACATACCGTTTTACTTTATCAAATACAGATAATTCAAAATTATCAAATAATGAGATACTTGTAACATTGCCTAAAAAAGGAGACAAGAATATTGTTGATACAAGTATAGCCCGTAATTCTGCATTTGATGTGGAAGCTACAGGAGAAGCGATAGCTCCCGCAGGATGGACTGCATACTACTTAACTTCTCCAATTAATGGAAATGCAAAAGAAGTTGCTGCAGCAACAACTTTAACAGCTGATCAAGTAACAGATTGGAGCAAGGTTACAGCAGTTAAGTTTGTTTCTAATCCAGGGACTACATTAAATCCAGGATTATCAAATGAATTTTTAGTACCAGCAAGAATTTCTAAAGATGCAAAAGATACACAGGTAGCTTATATTTCAGCAGCAGCAAAAACAAATGCAGAAGAAATATATAATGAGGCGAATGTAGCTTCTGTTACTATTAAAATAGAAAATATAAAAACTGGAGCTGTTAAAATTGCATATGAAGATATGCAAGGAAATACGATTAAGCCAACAATAACGGCTATTGAAAAAAGAGCTTATACAAAAGATTATAATGTAGATACAGAAGAATATCGTCCTGATGAATTTACATATAATGACATAGCTTATAGATATATGAGAGTCAAAGAAACTTCGGCTCCGGTTGAAGGTGTTATTAATAGCGAAGAAATTACTGTAACTTACGTTTATGATACTTTGTATGAAAAGGGAACAGAAGAAAAAACAGTGACGAGAACAATCAACTACCTAGAAAAAGGTACGA
>NZ_DBHIUF010000004.1:75464-138335 GCF_057272915.1 Gemella sp. | reverse complement strand
GTGTAGCAACAGTAGAAGCGACAGAAGTAACATCAACAACAGAAAACAAAACGATAGATGTATACTACGAAGCAGATACAGAAACTGGAACAGAAGAAAAAACAGTGACGAGAACAATCAACTACCTAGAAAAAGGTACGAACAAAGTCTTGAAAGATCCAACAGTTGAAACAGTGACGTTAACAAGACCGAAGACAACAAACAAAGTCACAAAAGAAGTTACATACGGAGAATGGAGTAAAGGCAACTGGTCAGAAGTAACACCAGAAGCAATAGCAAACTATAAAGCTCCAAGTGTAGCAACAGTAGAAGCGACAGAAGTAACATCAACAACAGAAAACAAAACGATTGATGTATACTATGAAGCAGAGCTGAAGCCAGAACCAAAACCAGAGCCGAAGCCGGAACCAAAACCAGAGCCGAAGCCGGAACCAAAACCAGAGCCGAAGCCAGAACCAAAACCAGAGCCGAAGTCAGAGCCAAAACCAGAGCCGAAGTCAGAGCCAAAACCAGAGCCGAAGTCAGAGCCAAAACCAGAACCAAAACCGGAGCCGAAACCAGAACCGAAACCGGAATCGAAGCCAAAAGGGGACTCTGAAATAAAACTTAAAATAAAAGATGTATCAGAAGTACAAAAATCAAAAAAATTGGCTAATACAGGGGAAAAAACTACTGGGTTTGGAGCTTTAGGATTAATATCGTTAGTAGCTGCAGAGGTAGCTAGACGTAAAAAACAAAACTAGAGTGAGGATATTTAAAAAGAATGGTTATATATTAGCCATTCTTTTTATGATAGATATATTAAGGCAAAGTTATAATTTTATAGTTATTTATATTGAATAGTATTAAGATAATAAATAAAAATATATGATTGTTAATTAGCTAAAAAACCTAGACAATGCTTGAAAAAATAGCTTAAATATAGTAATATAGAGAGGTATGTAATAACTTTTAGGCTATAAATAGCGAGGGAGTTTTACAAAAATGGAAAATATTTACAAAAGAAAGAGAGATTAAAAGACTATGGGTCGTAAATGGAATAATATTAAAGAAAAAAAAGCGGCAAAAGACGCTAACACTAGTAAGATTTATGCTAAATTTGGACGTGAAATCTACCAAGCAGCGAAAACTGGAGAACCAGATCCAGAAAGTAACAGAAATCTAAAAGTAGTTTTAGAAAGAGCGAAAACTTACCGTGTTCCTAAAAATATTATTGACCGTGCTATTGAAAAAGCAAAAGGTGGAAGTGAAGAGAACTATGATGAGTTACGCTATGAAGGTTTCGGTGTAAGTGGAACAATGGTAATCATCGATACTCTTACAAACAACGTAAACCGTACAGCTGCTGAAGTACGTACAGCATTAGGTAAAAACGGAGGTAACTTAGGAGTTACTGGTTCTGTTAATTACATGTTCGACAACACTGCGGTAATCGGTGTTGAAGGTAAAAGCGCTGATGAATTATTAGAAATCCTTATGGAAGCTGATATCGATGCTCGTGATATTATCGAAGAAGATGAATTAACATTAGTATACGGTGAACCAGAAAACTTCCACGAAATCCAAGAAGCTCTGAAAGCTGCTGGAATCGAAGAGTTTGAAGTTGCTGAAATTTCAATGCTTCCTCAAAACGAAGTAACATTAAGTGAAGAAGACAAAGCTAAATTTGAAAGAATGTTAGAAATGCTTGATGACTGTGAAGACGTTCAACAAGTGTACCACAACGTTGACTTAGAAGCTTAGGTGAATCATGGTAAAAAAGATTAAAAAAAATAGCTCATATAGCTATAATGACAGAAATATAAAGCCAACATTAAGTGATATTTCAGGTCCAATAGAAGAACCAATATTAGATATAAACGGAGAAACAGCGTCAATCGTTAAACGTTTCTTTGCATATCTAATTGACTTAGCTATTTACTTGCCGATAGCTTTTGTATTCCAGTATACTACTGCGAATTTACGAGCTCAAGGTGGAGCAGAAAATGAAAGAAACGCGTTATATATGACGATTTCAATAGTTATTTTTGCGGTTCTTTTATACGGATACCTACCTCACAAATGGCAAGGTCAAACAATTGGGAAAAAACTTTTCAAAATAAGATTAGTTCCAACTGACAACAAGAAAATTGAATTTTCTAGATATTTAATCAGAGAATTCTTAATTAAAGTTACTGTAGGTTGGGCTGCGGTACCAGTTTCAGCGCTATTCTGGCTGTATGAAACATATGTGCTTAAACGTAAAGATTCAATAATGCTATATGATAGATTGTTGAATATGCGAGTAGTTGCAGCTACAGAACAGCCAAAAGTAGCAAAAGTAAAAGAAGATAAAGAGAAATAATAAATAAAACTAGTTATTCAAGGTTAACATAAACCAGAGTATAACTAGTTTTTTTGGTTCTTTGTCAAGTACGTGATATGGAAAAAATCAGATTCGAAATTATTATACAACCTTGTTTTTCATGTTAGAATCGATGTTCGTTTGAATGTTTTTTTATGTTTTCAGTTTTATATTTTTCAAAAAAATGTTACAATATAAATGTTAAATTTATTAGTCGAGAGTGGAGAAAAAATGTTAAAAATAGATAGACACAGCTATATTTTAAACGAATTAAAAACAAAGCATTTAGTGCGTGTGAGTAAACTTGCTCATGATATGAAAGTGACAGAGATGACAATACGTCGTGACTTACAAGAATTGGAAGACTATGGTCACCTTACGAGAATACATGGTGGAGCAAAATTAAAGCCGAAAAATTTTTATCAAGAAGATAATTATAATAAGAAGATTTCTGTAAATGTTGAAGAGAAAAAACAAATAGCTAGAAAGGTAGCGGATCTTATAAAAGATAATGAAACTATTTTTATTGGTCCGGGAAGTACTACGAGTTACTTGTCAGAATTTTTACAAGATAAGAATCTTAATATAGTAACTAATTCATTGACGGTGTTTGAACAGTTCAAAGATAATCCTTCTTGCGATCTTATTTTTATCGGTGGTAGATATCGCCAGAAAACAAAAGGATTTATTGGATATTTCACGCAAGATGCACTTAGTAAAATAAGTGTTAACAAGGCATTTGTGGGAGTAAATGGTATAGATTTAGAGAAAGTTACTATCTCTGATGAAGAAGAAGGGCGTTGTAACGAAACGATTCTTAATAATGCGACGGAACGCTATGTTCTAGCAGACCATAGTAAGTTTTCGACACATGCTTTTTATACGTTTTTCCAATTAAAAGACTTAACTGCAATCATCAGTGACGATGTTCTTGACGAGAATATTAAAGATCAGTATAGAAAAGAAGTAGAGATAATATAAAATGATAGTGGGGGAGCCTCAAAAGTCCTAAAATTCAACAAAGTTCATATGAGAACATATAGACGCAGTGGTTTATTGATATCTAAATTCGCTTTGTAAAAGCTCGTTAGATATTCAATAAAATGTGCAGGGGTGACTCGACAAAATCTTGTTTCTTAAGAAATCGCGATTTTTGAGTCGCTCCCTTTTTTAAGATAGAGGATATGAGGCTTACGTAATCTTAAACTACGAAAAATTCTCCTGGTATATAAATAGCGTTTTCTGAAATATAAGGCTCGCCCCTCGAAATATAAAAATCGCTCTCTGAAATATCAAAAAACCTAGATTTAGAAATTTCTAAATCTAGGTTTTTGTTATTCAAATTATGATTTGAAGATAGAAGTTTTAAAGCTGTTTGTTTGTTGAAGAAGTTTTTTGTATAGTTTCTCTTTAAGTGTAACAGTATTGTCAGATTTAACTGATCCATTTTTAAGAGTTGCTTTATCTTTTTCAACTGCTTCGGCAAATGCACGTTTCAAGTCATCGTAGCTACTGTATGTAGTACCGTCGATTGTAACAGGGTTAAATCCTGCTTTAGCTTTATCAACAACTTCTTTGAAGTATGCTTTCTTCCATTCTTCTAAAGTACTGAATTTGTTATCAGAAACTTTCTTGATGATGAAGTCATCCCCTAGAGTATCTTTACCGGCTTTTTTAGATTCAGCTTTTAACATATTCGAAGCATAGTTTAAGAATCCTTTTTCATATCCATAGTAACCCCACATTCTGAATGTGTTATGTTTGAATGACATAGATCCTGGAGCACCTTCACTTGTGTTACCTCCGTAGATACCAGCAGTAATAGGTACAGTCACGTAGGCAGTTCCAAATCCAGTTGGATCATAGATAGCATTACCTGGACCGTGTTTAGTCATGAAGTTTTTGTCTACTAAGTCGTTAACAGAGTTTAACTCATATCCTTTTTCTTCTTCGTTAAGGTCTCTAACTTCATCGTATTGGTTCTTCGTATTAGCGTTACGTAGTTTTTTAGCAACTTTCTTGAACCAAGCATTATTTAATTCTTTACTGTGTTTATCAATTACAGCTTCTCCTTCAAGGTAATCAAGAAGCATTAATGTGTCGTTGAAACCTTTCATGTAATTATCGATTTCAGCACGAGATGTAAGGTCGTTTGGATTAGTATTATACCATTGGTTTCCGTTATTTGGACGTTCGTATGCCATATTTAATCCTAGCGCTTTAAAGTCACCGTTTGGACTTGTTTCAGCAGGTGATTGTAACATACCCTGTGCGAATGCTTCTAGGTCAGTTCCTTCACGGTGTCTTGAACCACCTAAGTAAACCATACGGTCATTTACGTGAGTTGTTTCGTGAGTGAAGGCTGAGATACCGAAATCACTAATCATATCAGTAACCATGAAGAATACAGAATCATCTTTATAAGGGTTACCGTAAACACGAGCTACAGCTCCCATACGCCCGTCAGTAGCATGATAACGTCCTGTTGGTCCGTATAATTCACGGATAGGTGCTACGTCTTTACCACTATTAGTGTGTCCATATTTATCTGTGCTGATTCCCTTGTAATTTTGGTTATCTAGGACTGGTGTTGGTACCATGTTGTTGCTCTTAAGAAGTTGGTTACGAACTTTATCTAATGATAAGCGAGACCAGAAGTCTAGGTAATTTTGTTGACCTTTTGCTACTTTATCGATTTCAGCTTTGAATGCCTCACGCTCTGCAGCTGTGTTCTTACCGTATTTCTCGAATGAACTGTAAGCCATAGTGTTATATGTTGAGATTAAGAACATATGTGCATCTTTTAAGTTAAGAAGTGGTAAAATCATCTTACCATGCACGTCGTTGTTTAATCCTTCGTATGCTCTGTGTTTCTTATCAGCAAATTCAGGAGTTGTTGTTTTTGGTTCAACAATATATACATTATCTTTAGTAGCTTTTATGAACCAATCGTTTAAGTCAGTATCACTTGTGAATAGACGCATGTTATAGTCTAAGAAACTGTTTAACTCGCCTATACCGATAACTCCACCGATAGTTTCGCGATAAGCCTCTAAAGTTCTATCACCTTTAATATTACTTTCTTTAGAACCAATCTTAATTAAGAAGTCTAACACATTAACATTCTTACCATAGAAGTCCGGTTTGAATAACATTAATTCTTTAATATTAAAGTCATCGAATTTAACGCCGTAGTAACGGTTTAGATAAGCTAATCCAAGAAGGACTGCAGCTTTATTGTCATCAATTTTCTTAATTAATGCACGTTTAGCAGCTTCATCAGTGTTAAGTTGGTGATCTTCATTTTGAACTAACTTAGTAACGAATTTATTAAGGTTATCTTTAACATACTTGAAGCTTTCTTCTAGGTAAAGGTCCTTAATTGCATTTACCTTGTTACCACCTGTTCTTCCTAAGAGTTGATAAACAGGATCAGATTGTAATTCAACTGGACTTAATTTACTTTCGATAGCGCTGATTAAATCGCTACGCTCTTTATCAACGATGTTAGGAGTGTAAACTATTTCTCCAAGTTCAGCGATGCTATATTCTTTAACTTGTTTCACTTGAGATTCTTTAGGTGAGATGTTAAAGATTTCTTTTGTCTTATCAGCGTAATGAACGATAATGCGGTTGGCATCACCAAGTTCAGTTACGAACTCATTATCTTTCATCGCAGCAACAGATAAAACTTCTGTAGTTAATAATTTAGAGTTTGCAGGAATCTTGTTACCTTGGTTAACGATCCACTCTTTATTATAGAACGGTTGAAGTTTTTCGATGTTACGGTAAGCAAGTTCGTGGTCTGCTTTATAATCTTGAGTATCTTTATAAGTATCAGCTTTTGGTTTGATGTTGTTAAGTGTATTAACTACTGGTTCGTTAATTTTATACTCATGAGCAGTGATTCCCATTTTAGCAAATTTTTCTAAGGCTTGAGCTTCTGTAATACCTTTAATTTGTTTAGATTTTTTGTATGAAGATAATCCTGTAGCTACATCAGTTACATAGAAGTTATTCTTGAAGTTATCAAATCCGAAGTATGAATCTCCAGTGTCAACTGAACTTGCTCCATACATGATTTCTCCATTTGTAACTTTCATCATACTAACGTTGTTTTCAACCCATCCCCAGTCATAGTTTTCGTGGATTAGACCACCACTTTGACCGTGGTTTTTAAGTGTCATAGTACCTTTAACAAATGAATTTGTTAATCTACCACGTTGTTTGAAATCGTTAGGGTTCCCACCGTGGTTAACTTTAGCGACAAGTCCACCAAATTTAGAGTTGTTACCTACAATATCACCATCGAAATAAACGCTGTCTGTATTACTTCTCCAGCTTTCACTTACAAGTCCTCCAGACCACCAAGATTTATCTCCAAGACTGTTAATCTTACCGATAAATGCAACGTTACGCATATTTGATTCATCAAGTTTGTTAACCATACCGGTAACATCGTTGTTACCTACAACATTACCTGTTACCTTAATATTTTCGATATTTGAGTTTTTGAACATTTCACCAAGAGGTGCAACTTTATTTTCTCCAGGTAAATTAATATCTACATTACCTAAGTTAATATCATGAACATGGGCATTTTCGACTCTACCAAATAGAGGACGTGCTAAGTTGTGGATAGTAAATCTGCCGCCATCATTACTTAGTAATTTGCCTTTAAATGTATTAGTAACATAAGATTTTCCATTAGGTTTTACGTTTGCTGCATTAAGGTCTGCACCAAGTTTAAACTCTCCAGTAGGGTTAGCTTGCATGTCTTTTACAAGTTCGTTGAAGTTGTAGTAAACATTACCTTCTTTTAATTTTTGTTTTTCGAAGTAATGAACATACTCATTTGCTAATTTAGAAGCGTCTGTGTGTTGAACTAAATCAGGAGCTGTAGCAGTAACTTTGTATAAAGTTTTTCCATCTTTAACTACTTCTTCAACTTTATCAACAGAAAGTCTTGTCACTTTGTTATCGTGAGTTGTAACTCGTAGGTAAAGTGGGGCAACATTCGTTGGTTTTTCCGAAAGTAAACTGATGTCAGTTTCAACACCTGCATTATCAACGCTTATTAAGCTTGTTTCTTTGATGTTTTTGATTTCAACTTTTTTAAGATCTAATTGAATTGGTTGATCTGCTAATGTTTCAGTTTCTTCACCATTACCTTTATCGTAAACCATTGTAGTAGATAGAGTGTAACCTTTGAAGTATTCTACATTGTCTAATAAAGCATCTAGATTATTTTCTGTCAGATTTACAGTCTTAACAATTTGTCCATCTTTTTTCAAGGTAGCCGTGATTGATTTGATTTTAGCTTTAGTAGGATTTTCTAGAGAATACTTAGCAATCACTTCGTGGTCTAATACTTTCTTGTCAGTATCAACAAATTTCAGTATCGGTTTTTCAGCTAATGGAGCTAAGTTTTTGATAGCTTCTTTTAGTTTTTCAGTAGCTGCGTTTACTTTGCTTTGAGTAGTAGCTTCATCTGCATTTACAGGATTTGCTGCTGCAAGTGCTTCTTCTAAAGCTTTCCATGTTTGAGTAGTGTATTCTTCTTTACGTTTGCTGTTAGCTGTGTTAATAGCCGTTTGTAATGCAGTTTTATCTACAGCAAGAGCTTTAATAGCATCTTGAAGAGCTTTAGTAGCCGCATCTATTTCACTTTGTTTAGGAAGTGGAGTAGTTTGGTTGTTGATTTCTTTTGCTTTGATTTCAGCATTTTTGAATTCATTCCAAGTTTTAGGGCTATAGTCAGCTTCTTGTTTAGTTTCTGCGATTGTTATTTGTTTTTGTAATTTTGTTTTATCAACATTAAGAGCATCGATAGCGGCTTTAAGTTTTTTAGCGGCTTCATCGATTTGAGTTTGAGTAGCAGTAGCGTTATCTTCTACAGCTTGAGCAGCTTTTTTAGCTTCTTCTAATGCAGACCAAGTCACAGGGCTGAAATCTGAAGCGGTTTTAGAGTTAGCATTTGCTAGTTGTTTTTCAAGTTCAGTTTTATCTGTGTTTAATCCAGCGATAGCTGCTTTAAGTTTTTCGTTAATGTAATCTACTTCGCTTTGTTTTGCTGCTGGGTTGTTTGTAACTTTTTCAGCATCAGCTAATACAGATTGAAGGTTTGCCCAAGATGTATCACTGTAGTGTTCTTTAGTTTTTGATTTCGCATCTACGATAGTTTTATTTAAGTCTGTTTTATCAACATTTAGTGCATCGATAGCAGTTTTAAGTTTAGCTGTCTCGCTATCTACTTCAGGTTGTTTTACAGAATCTGAAGCGTAGACGCTTTGAGCAGCGGCTAAAATTGGTTTAAGAGCGTTGTAGCTTGCAGATGAATAATCAGCAGGAACAAGTGCAAGAGCTCTATCGATTTGGGCTTTTAGTGCTGTTTTGTCTACTTTCTCTTCTAGTTTAGTTTCTGCTGGTTGAGAAGGCTTAGTTCCCTCAGGTTTTGGAGTTTTCGGTTGAGGAGTAGGCTTAGTTTCCTCAGGTTTTTCAGGTTGAGGAGTAGGCTTAACTTCTTCAGGTTTTGGAGTTGGAGTAGTTGCTTCCTTAGTTCCTACAGCAATAATGTTATTTACAGGTTCTTTAGTGACTGAAGTTTTAATAACTTTGCTAGATTCTTTACCATCAATAGTAGTTACTTCGCTAAATACGATTTGTTCACCGTCAACTCCTTTTTGAACAATTTTAGTTTGCCCTTTAGGTAAAGTAGCATCAGGTTGTTTAACAGTTTGGAAAGCAACAGATTCAGTAGTAGATTTAAGTTCAGGTTTGTTTTCAATTACTGTTTTAATACCTTCCTCAGGTGTTGTTTTGTACTCAACTTTAGGTGCTGGAGTTGGTTCTGGTTGAGGTTGTGTCGGCTCAACGATAGGTTGTGTTGGTTTTGGAAGAACTTTTTGTTCTTCTTGAGGTAATACACCTAAATCACTAAGTGTGAAATACCCAACATAACGGTAACCATCAATATTGATTACACCATTCGCAAGTTCACTAGAATTAGCAACTGTTGTTTGTGTGTTGTAACGTACTAACTCTTTGTTTTCGAATGCAAATGATTGGTAAGGCATAACGATACTTTGCCCCATAGCTCCAATCAATACAATGCTAAGAACTTTGTTTCTGTGTTTTTTAGACATCAAAAGAACTACCAATACTGCAGTACCGATTCCAAGACCAGCTACTGGTAGTGAACTTTGCCCAGTATTAGGTAATTCTTTTAATTCTGTCGTAGGTTTAGCTTCTTTTTTATAAACCATGTAGTATGTTTCGTTGTTTTTCGCATCATTAGGAATACTTCGTTTAATTAAAGCTTTTTCCGATTCTGTAAGTTCGTTTTCAGCTAGATAAGTATATTTAACGCTTGAGTTATTTTCGTTGGCAAGCGCCTCACTTGGTACGTGGCTTCCGAAGAATAAAGCACCGATAACAACAGGTGCCGCACCAAAAGATAATTTTCTAATTGAAAACTTTAAAATTTTATTATTTTTATTTTGCGTTCGCATGAAAATTTTCTATCTCCTTATTATGTATTTTGTTGCTATTATATTCTATCAAAAAAGGTATGGTATTGCAATTGATAGACATTATGTAAAGCGTTTAAAGTTCAATAATTTTTTATTTGAAAGTATGGTAAGTAATAAAAATTTTTTCGATGAATTGAAAAATTAAATATATAAAAATTATAAAAACTATAATCGATTTAAATAGAAATGAGATTTTTAATAAAAAGATAGAGGTGAATTGTAAAAATTATAAAAAATTAATTTTTGTAAGAATACTCTTTTTAAATGAATTGTGATATAGAGAAAAATGAGGTGAAAAATGTCAGAAACCCGAAATCTAAGGGAATAGAACATAGAGAAAGGAGGAATGACGAGCTGAGGATTACTTAAGTGGAGTTTAAATGGTAGACAGGCAATCTTATAAAGTTAGTAGTTTAATTAATTGCCTAATTATTGAAATAGTTGTGACAGTTGAGTTTTTATGGTATAATATATAAATTAAATTGTATTATTACAGTTTAAGGAGATTGAAGTTGAAATTAAAATATTAGAACAAAAAATTATGAAAGGAAGATTTTTATGGGTGAAGAAACAACCAAGAAGAAAACAAAGCAAAATGTAGTTGTTAAGAAGGCTGTAAGTTTAGAAACATTTGTCTTTCTAGCGATATTCTTCTCGATATTTGGACTGATGGCGAGAAAAATGGGAACACCGCTTATGTTTAAAACGATGATGGCGACAGCTCACGATTTATTACTGAATACAGTATTTTTTATTATGGCGATGGCTGTTATTGCTGGAGCTATGAGTGCTCTATTATCAGAGTTTGGAGCGATAGCGTTAATTAACAAAATATTTGCACCTCTTATGAAACCACTTTGGGGAATGCCTGGAGCGAGTGTAACTGGGGCAGTAGCGACGTATTTATCAGATAACCCGGCGATTATTCCATTCTCAAAAGATAAACGTTTTATAGCTTTCTTCAAAAAATATCAAGTTCCAGCGTTATGTAACTTAGGGACAGCATTTGGTATGGGGCTTATCGTAACAATGTTTATGATGGGTCAAGGAGAAGGATTTGTTAAAGCAGCTATTATTGGGAATGTCGGGGCTATTATAGGAAGTATAATAAGTGTGCGTTTAATGTTAAGACAAACTAAAAAATACTACGGAGATGAAGCAGAAGATTCAGTTGTAGATGCTGAAGTAGAAGGTCAATCACTAGAAAAAGTTAGAATAGTACGTGATGGAAATTTATTCCAACGTACGCTTGATACTATCTTAGAAGGTGGAAAAGTAGGTGTAGAAATGGGTATGGCGATTATTCCAGGGGTACTTATAGTTTGTACTTTTGTAATGATGTTAACATTCAAAATGCCTGCTGGAGGATATACTGGAGCTGCTTATGAGGGAGTAGGATTTCTACCATGGTTAGGGGAGAAACTGAAATTTATTCTTGAACCATTATTTGGATTCCATTCTGCAGAGGCAATTGCCTTCCCAATCACAGCGTTAGGAGCTGTAGGAGGAGCGATTTCTCTAGTGCCAGAATTCTTGAAAAACGGACTTATTGGAGCTAATGATATCGCAGTATTTACAGCGATGGGAATGTGCTGGAGTGGATACTTAAGTACACACATTGGTATGATGGATGCACTTGGAGTTAGAAAATTATCTTCAAAAGCTATCCTTTCTCATACTATCGGAGGAATTGCGGCTGGGATTATAGCTCATTATTTGTTTGTACTATTAGGATAATAGGATTATAAAAGACGTAGCTTTGAAAGTTACGTCTTTCTTTGTTGTTAGAGAATTTTATAAATTTATATTCGAAAAACTATTGATGGGTGTTATTAATTTTTATGATTCCTTGAAGAGAAGTACGGGAAGTAGTATAATTAAGCTATATGTACTTTTTACAAATATTATAAAAGGGGAAATCTTTTATGGAAAGATTTAAGAGTGTTAATTTTTATTATACTTTGGGTATAATGTTAGTTATTTCGTTAGTTGCGAAGTATCTAGCACAAGTACCGGCATTAAAACTTTTTGGGCATTTGGTAATTGCGCTTGTTATCGGTATGGCGTTACAAACGTCAAAAGGATTAAAAGAACAGGTTAAGGCGGATATTCCGTTTATAAGTAATAAGTTCTTGCGCCTTGGGATAATTTTACTCGGATTTAAGTTAGCGTTAGATAGACTTTTAGCTGAAGGGAAGAAAACATTAGTCGTTGCCTTCTTTATTGTACTATTCATGATTACTTTAACGTACTTTATGTGCCGCGCGTTTAAAGTAGATCACGAACTTGCCTTACTTTCTTCGTGTGGTTGTGGTATCTGTGGAGCTGCGGCTGTTATGGGGGTAAGTGGTCAACTTCGTGCGAAAACCGATAACAGTGTTCTTGCTGTTGCGGTAGTTGCAATTTTAGGTACAGTGTTTACCTTGATAGAAGTAACCTTGCAACCTTATTTAGGGCTTGATGTATACAACTACGGAGTGTTTACAGGAGGAAGTCTTCACGAAATAGCTCACGCAGTTGCGGCAGGAGGAGCAGGTGGTCAAGTAGCTCTTGATGCTGCGATTCTTACTAAGTTGTCACGTGTTCTTATGCTTATTGTTGTGGCAGGTGTGCTGATTGTAGTTAATAAAAAAACTCAAGATGAAACGAAAGGTAAAGTTCCGATGCCGTACTTTATTTTAGGGTTTATCTTTATGAGTATTTTAGGAAGTTATGTTACTTTCTTAAAACCATTAGCGCCTTATTTCGTTGATGCAGCGTATATCTTCTTAGGTATGGCGATGGCAGCTCTTGGTATGAGTGTTAACTTTAAGGTTATTAAAGAACGTGGTGTGCGTGTATTCACAGCGTGCTTCTTATCATCGGTAATCTTGATGATAGTTTGCTACGTAGTTGCTAGATTTGTTTTCTAATAAACTATTTGTGATTGATTAGCTAGCAGGTGACAAGATTTGTTTTGTAGTGAAATTTCGATAGGAACAAGCAAGATAAATTTTCAAGTAGAAATTTTATTGGGAGTGACTCAAAAATTGTGATTTTAGAGAAACAAGATTTTGTCGAGTCACCCCCGCACGGTTTATTAGATATCTAAAAAGCTTTTATAAAGCGAATTTAGATATCAATAAACCACTGTGTCTATGAGTTCTCATATGAACTGTGTTAAATTTCAGGACTCTTGGTTCAGCCCCTTTTAAGAAATTTAAAATATAAAATCGATAGAGGAGAATGTTTATGACAATTACCAATCTTTTAGGGATAAAGTATCCAATTTTTCAAGGAGCGATGGCTCAAATAGCAAGACATGAACTTGTTTCAGCAGTATCTAATGCTGGTGCGTTAGGAATACTGGCATCAGGGGGAGTGAGCCCTGAAGAACTACGTAAAGAGATTCAACAGTGTAAAGAACTTACAGATAAACCTTTCGCGGTTAATCTAATGCTGATGATGCCGAATATCGATGAAATAATCGATGTTGTTATTGAAGAAGATGTCAAAATCGTCACAACAGGAGCTGGTACACCTAGAAAGTTCATGCCGCGCTTAAAAGAAGCGGGGATAAAAGTTATTCCGGTTATTCCTTCTGTGAAAGCTGCGGTGAAAATGGAAGAACTAGGCTGTGATGCGGTCGTTGTCGAAGGTATGGAAGCTGGAGGACACGTTGGAACTAGTACGTCTATGGCGTTATTACCGCAGGTAACGAGTGCGGTGAATATTCCGGTTATTGCGGCTGGTGGTATCGCCGATGGACGTGGAATGGCTGCGGCATATTGTTTAGGAGCTAGTGGAGTTCAGATGGGAACTGTATTCTTAGCTTCAGAAGAATGTCCGGTGACAGATGCATATAAAAATATGATATTAGAAGCGGTTGATACATCTACTACCTTAACTGGAGAAAAATTTGGAGCGCCTGTTCGTGGTATTAAAAATGAACTTACAAAAAGATATCATGAACTAGAAGAACAATCTTCAACTCTTATGGAATTAGAAGAGCTAACGCTTGGTTCATTAAGATGTGCTGTTTATGATGGTGATGTAGAAAACGGATCGGTTATGGCAGGGCAAATAGCGGGGTTGGTGACTGAAATTCGTCCTGTGAAAAACATAATAGAAGATATCATGAAAGAAGCAAAAGAAGTGTTGAAACGAACAGAAATATAGAATGTAAAATAAACCTTAGGTAATAAAAAATCTAAGGTTTATTTTGTTTAAAGGAATTGTAGCTAAAAAGGAAGTACAATATTAAATATAGTGTAGAATTAACTTTTATTTGAATTTTTAAAAAGTGCAAAAGTAGAGGTATTAATGAAATTTTAATTGACTATAGCTAATCTTTATTATATTATAATTATATAATTTAACTTTATTACAACAGGAGGGTTTTATGATAGACCAAAGACGCAAACATGTTACTTATGGTTCTTCTTTTAAAGACTTCTTTAAAGGGTTCGTGGACTTCACAGGTTATACATCTGTATCTGGACACTGGTTTCCTGTAGGGAGTATTTTAGGAGGACTTATCTTATTAACAGTTATAGTATTCCAAGGTATGTTCTCTTCATTTACAAGTATTGGTAGAAAATCAACGAGAAGTGCAGATTACCTACTAGGTGGAGGAGCATTCAATGATGGAGTTTCTACTCTTCAAACAGGATTAGCATTTGGAGTATTTATTATTATAGTTGGACTTATTTTAATTTTACCTATAACTGCAAGTTTCACAAGAAGACTACGTGATGTAGGTTTTGCAACATGGGGGATTGTTATTTTAATAGCTTTATATTATATTTTAAGTTATTTCTCAGTGTATTTATTAACTCCGGTTTATACTATTGTATTCTTCTTTGTGTTAATGTCACTACCATCAAACGCGGTAGAAACTAATTCGAATAGTGAGCTTGCCAGATTCTTCTTAAGACAAACACCGCAAGCACAACAATACTATAGCCAATTTGCAAATCCATTTGGACAACCAGTTCAATATGATCAATTTGGTAATCTAATTCCGAATCAGCCATACTTCAATAATGGTATGAGTCAAGGATTCCCAGGACAACAAGGGTTTAATCCAAATGCACAACAAGGGTATCAAGGGCAAGGATTCAACCCGAATGCACCGCAAGGGCACTCGCAAGGATTCAATCCAAATGCACCGCAAGGGCGCCCACAACAAAGGTATCAAGGACAACCGCAAGGATTCAATCCAAACGCGCAACAAGGACGCCCGCAACAAGGGTATCAAGGACAAGCACCACAAGGATTCAATCCAAACGCACAACAAGGACGCCCGCAACAAGGGTATCAAGGACAAGCACCACAAGGATTCAATCCAAACGCACAACAAGGACGCCCGCAACAAGGGTATCAAGGACAAGCACAAGGATTCAATCCAAATGCACAACATGGAGGACAGGCACAAGGATTCAATCCAAATGCTAAACATGGAGGGCAAGCACAAAGCTTCAATTCAAACACTCAACATGGAGCTCAAGTACAAGGATTCAATCCAAACACTCAACATGAAGCTCAAGCGCAACCTGTGAATGAAGTTCGAAAAGAGCAACCAGTACAAGCTTCTCAAGAAGTACGTGTTGTACCAGAGCAACATGGGGGACAACCACAAGTAAAAGAGGCTCCAGCTCCTCAAGTTGAACAAACTCACCAAGTAAAAGCTATAGAGGTTGTTGGTGGATCAAGAAGTAGAAGACTTCAAAAGCTAAACAGAGCTGAAGAAGAAGTTGGTTTCAAAAAAAGAAGATAATTAATAAGATAACTTATTAGATTAAAAAAAGGGGCTGAGACAAAAGTCCTAAAATTCAACAAAGTCCATGTGAGAACTCATAGACGCAGTGGTTTATTGATATCTAAATTCACTTTATAAAAACTTTTAGATATCTAATAAACTGTGCGGGAGTGACTTGATAAAATCTCGTTTCTTAAGAAATCACGATTTTGAGTCACTCCCTTTTTTATTTGAAATTATTTGAGGTTTAGGTTTGAAAATTTGTGTTTTTAAGTCGTGAAAAATCCTATTTCAAGATAATTCTTGATTTTTTCTTATTTGCTAATTTTAATACTTTAAAGTATAATACTTATGAGTAGTAAAATTGAATGGATGAGATTATAAATTTTTTACAGAATAAGTAATAAAGTAGCAAAAATCACTCATCAATCACGCTAAAAAAACCTTTGCAATGAGGATTTGGAAATCTTAGCTAATTTTGTTTATAAGTATTTTGAAAACATCTTAGAAACATATATGAAAATAAAAATCGCTCATCATTTAGAAAAACAATCAAATATCAAAAACAAAACACTCATTTTAATCACTTATTTTGATTATTTATGAGTGTTTTTGCTTGAATTTGATTGAATAGCTATATTATATTAGATATAATAATCATGGGAGTTAGGAGAGAAGAAAATGTTGAATGAAAGATGGAATAAAATTTTAGATTTATTAGATGAAAGAGGTTCGTTGAATCTAAAGGAGTTGATGGAACATTGTAATGTTTCAGAAGCTACGATAAGACGCGATCTTACAAATCTAGAAGATAAAAATTTATTATATAGAACACACGGTGGAGCGATGAAACGCTCAGTAGCCCGAGGTAGTGAAGAAAGTGTCGAAGCAAAACGTGCAGACTTCCTACAGGAAAAAAGAGAAGTTGCGAAGTACATTTGCGATAATATCTTACAATCAGGGCAGACGATTTATCTTGATGCGGGGACATCTACATATGAAATGATAGAATATCTTCGTGATAGAAGGATAACTGTTGTGACGAATTCAACATATCATTTACCGAAGCTTATTAATAACAAAATTCATACAATAATATTAGGTGGAACTATAAAACATTCGACGCAAGCTGTCATCGGTTCGGTGGCTATCGAACAATTGAAGAAATACAGCTTTGATATGTGTTTTGTAGGTTGCAATGGGATAGATGAGACTTTTGGTGTAACAACTGCCGAAGAAAATGAATCTTTTATAAAGGCTACGGCACTAAAAAACAGCAAGAGGAAGTATATTCTTGCTGATAAATCAAAATTCGGACATAGAAAATTCCAAAAATTCGCCGAATTAGATGATGTAACCATCGTATCTTATGAAGTTCCAGAAGAATATAAGAAGTTTAAAAATATAATAGAAGTAAAAAGTATAAAGGAGGACTAATAGTGTATTATACAATTACTTTAAATCCAGCTGTTGACATGTTGACAACGGCGGAAAATTTCGCACTTGGGAAGTTAAATAGAACCCAAGAAGCGAAGTATGTAGTAGGTGGAAAAGGTATTAACATCTCTATCTTGTTAAACAACGTTGGTGTTGATAGTAAAGCGTGGGGATTTGTCGCTGGATTTACAGGGTATTTTATAAAATCAGAACTAGATAACTTAGGTGTAGAACATGATTTTGTAGAAACGCGTGGAGCGACTAGAATCAACATGAAGTTAACTACAGAAACTGAGACTGAAATAAATGGTCAAAGTAGCAGTGTAAACCTAGATAACGTGAGCGACTTCTTTACTAAACTAGAAGTGTTGACGAAAGAAGATGTAGTATTCTTATCAGGTAATGTTATCGCGGGAATGGGTGTAGAAGACTTTAAAGCTATCGCGAAGAGAGTATCTGAATCAGGAGCTACATTAGTTGTAGATAGTAATAAAGAGTTAGTGCTAGACACACTAGAGTATAAACCATTCGTCGTTAAACCAAATGAATTTGAACTTGGAGAAATGTTCGGAGTAACTCTAAATGGTATCGAAGAAATCTTACAATATGCTGAAAAATTACAAGAACGTGGTGCGAAAAATGTTCTTGTTTCACGTGGAGCAGACGGAGCTTTACTACTAACTGAAGATAAAGAAGTATTCGAAGTTAATGTAGCTAAAGGTAAGATAGTATCGACTGTTGCGGCAGGAGACAGTATGCTTGCGATGTTTGTTGCGAAATACAATGAAACAAAAGACTACCAAGAAGCCCTACGCTATGCATCGGCTGCAGGTGGTGCGACATCATTCTCAGTAGGAGTAGGAAGTAAAAAGCTAATTGAAGAATTACTACCACAAATCGAAGTTAAAAAATTAAAATAGAACTTGGATAGATTGACGGTGGGAAAATAAAAAAATGCTCCTGAGAGTAGAGGTCAAAATAAACCACAATAAATTATTTACAGAAAAAATAAAATATTTCCTCGGAAATATGCAATCAACAAAGGAGAAAGAAATGAAATTAACAGATGTTCTAAATTATGACTTAGTTCAATTCGGATTCAGTGCTGCTGATAAAAAAGAAGCTCTGGACAAACTAACAAGCATGTTAGTGGAAAAAATATTATCGCTAGTAAAGAAAACTTCTTAAACGCATTACTAGCCCGTGAAGCTCAGTCAACTACAGGAGTAGGAGAAAACGTAGCTATCCCTCATGCGAAAAGTGCAGACTTTAACAAAGCGATGATTGTTTATGCGAAAAGTGATGAAGGTGTTGAGTGGGAAAGTTTTGACGGACAACCTGCTAAACACATCTTTATGATTTGTGCGCCAGACGGTGGAGCAGACGAGCACCTTAAAGCTCTAGCTTCATTATCACAAGCTCTTATGGATGCAGATGTAAAAGCAGGATTAGATGCAGCTACAACAAAAGCAGATGTAGAAAAAGTATTCGCAGACTTCGTAGCGCAAACAGAAGCTCCAAAAGAAGAAAAAATAGAAGCTCCAAGTGGAGAAAAACCATATATCATTGCGGTAACAGCTTGTCCAACAGGTATCGCTCATACATTCATGGCTGCGGAAAAAATCAAAGAAACAGCAAAAGCGATGGGACTAGATGTTAAAGTAGAAACAAATGGTCAAATCGGTGTAGAAAACAAACTTACAAAAGAAGATATCGAAAGAGCGGCGGGAATCATCGTTGCGGCTGATAAAAAAGTAGAAGTTGCACGTTTTGATGGACGTCCAACAATTATGACTAAAGTAGCTGACGGAATTAACAAACCAGAAGAACTTATCCAAACAATCTTAGACGGGAAAGCACCTATCTATAAACATGATGGAGCAATAGATTCATCAGAAGAAGCATCTGCGAATGAAAGTATTGGACGTCGTGCTTATAAACACCTAATGGAAGGTGTAAGTAACATGCTACCATTCGTAGTAGCTGGTGGTATTCTTATTGCACTATCATTCATCTGGGGTATTAACTCATTTGATCCGAAAGATCCATCTTACAACAAAGTTGCAGAAGTATTATTCTACTTCGGTAAAATTTCATTTAGTATGATGTTACCAATCCTAGCAGGATTCATTGGTCGTTCTATCGCTGACCGTCCTGGATTCATTGTTGGTATGATCGGTGGTATTTTAGCAGATCCAAGTATTTTAAGTCTGAAAAGTGATTTATTAGCATACACTCCATCAGGATTCTTAGGAGCGTTAGTAGCCGGATTCTTAGCTGGTGGAATTATTCAAGTATTAAAAATTGCCTTCAGCTGGATGCCTCGTTCATTAGATGGTATAAAACCAATCTTCCTATTCCCTATCTTAGGGTCGCTAATCATGGGATTATTAATGATTTTCCTAATCAACGCGCCTATGGCAAGTGTTATGGAAGGATTAAAACACTTTATCGAAAGTCTTAACGGAAGCGGTAAATTCATCCTTGGATTCGTAGTAGCTGCGATGATGGCTATCGACATGGGTGGTCCAATTAACAAAGCTGCTTACGTAACAGGCACAGCTCTATTAACATCTGCAGGTTCAGCGGGGAGTGATGTAATGGCTGCGGTTATGATTGGTGGTATGGTACCTCCATTAGCAATCGCAATCTCAGCTACAATCAATAAAAACATCTGGCCAAAAGCTCAACGTAGTGGAGCTTTAGTAAACTACGTAATGGGATTAGCATTCATTACAGAAGGAGCTATCCCGTTTGCTGCAAGTAACCCAGCGCGTGTTATTCCACCATTATTCATCTCAAGTGGTATCGCTGGAGCTTTAAGTATGACTTTTGGAATTGTATCGAAAGCTCCGCACGGAGGAATCTTTGCTGTTTTTGCTAATGCTGTAAGTAACCAGCTTATGTATCTATTAGCCTTAGTAATCGGTGCAGTATTAGGTGCATTACTATTAATCGCATCACTAAGCTTTGGTAAAAAGATAGTAAAATAAAATATTAATTAACTGTATATAAAATCATTATTTTGATATAAGTAAGAAATAGCCTCGAAATTCGCATTGAATTTTGGGCTATTTTTAGGAAAGTTGTGTATTCTAGTTGTCTGAGATTTTCTTGTGTAGTTATCGTGAGAAGTTGCTGTATTGCTTTTTTATTTGTTTTTTGTGTTTTTAAATATTGCACAGAGAAGCATATTTGTAATAGTGATATCATTAGAAAAAATGCTTTTTTTTTAGTATAATAAAGTTAAAAATAGGGTAGAATAAAATTAAAAAAATTATAATTAATACAAACAAGGGGGAGAACATAATGGAGGAACGACATAAAAACATAAAGCCTATTTATGATTTAGTTGTTAAAAAAGTATTTCGTAATGAAACTGTAGCATTGCAATTTGTAAAAGATATTTTCGAATTACCCGCAAAAAGTGCTAAATTAATTGAGGGAAATCAAATTTTTACAGCCAACAGCAATGTAGATTCTGATTTTAATATAGCTGTAGATATTCTAGTTGAGCTCGATAACCACGCACAGGTAATTATCGAGGTGCAGCTCGTTAAGCAAGTATTTTTTATTAATCGCATTTGGGCATATTTATGTAAGCAGGTTAATGATAATATTGAAAGAGTAAAATACATAAGAACAATAGCTCGATTAGTAAATAATGGTATACTGACAAAATAGATGGTATGTGAGGAGTTAGGTATAACAGAACAAGAGTTCGAGGCGTATTTGTAGGATTTTTTGAAAGGGAATGATGAAATAGTGAGTTCCCTTTTTAAAGAAGATTATATTTTTCCGAAAATCTCGTGGGAAATCGAGTAGTGAGGTAGAGGATTTAGTTGAATATTTGATGAGGGCGGGGCTGACTCGATAAAATCTTGTTTCTTTGAAATAACGATTTTTGAGTAACTCCCGCCTTTTTTATTGTTGAGTAGGGATTGTGTTTTTTATAGAACGTATCAGGTAGGGATTTACTGTTCGTTTTATAGAATAATTGAGACGAGTTTTGTGGTTGTTTATCTTTATTAGCTGTAAAGAAATAAGTTTGTAATTTGGGTTGTTAAAAAAGTTTCGCACATAGAAGAGCTTCTTAGTAGGCAAGATGTCTTGGTATAACAGAGTTTTCAGTAGTTAATTTCCCAGAGAAATTTGTTGTACATGGATGAAGAAGCAAAGGAAATATAAAGAATAATAAGAAGTGTTCTAGAGTAAAAGTGGGGGTGTTCATAGTTAAAGAGAGGAGGCGGTTAATATTTAATTGACTAGCTTTTTTTAGCGTGATAAAATAGGCTATGATTATAGGAATAAGTGGCTTTAAATAATTAAAAAAGTGAGGAATGTATTTGTGAATATTATTTTTTGTACTTCGCCATTTCAGGTTCTGATAGCTCGAGAGATAGTAAAAACAATAAAAGAGAAATTTATAGGGATCTATTTGAAAATGTCTCATGATAGGAGACAGGACATATACGCAGCAAAAATGATGGAATTTTGCGAAGATACGCTATTTATAGAAAATAAAAACTGGGTTTCTGAACTTAGAAAAAAACTAGGAAAAGTAAAAATTGAGAAATTCTATCTCGCTAGTCTAGATAATCCGATAGCTTTAAGTATATTAAGTTTTGAGTCGATGCAATTATTCACTTTTGACGATGGTAGTACTGCTGTTATTGCACCAAATATGTATACAGCTAATAAGCAAAGGATAGTGTCGCATAACGGTATGACTTTAGAAAATGTTGTAAACTTATCTCAAGGACACTATACGATTTTTGATAGCAACACTGTATTCCCAGATTCAAAACTTATTAAAATAGATTTCAATACACAGCCAGAAGATTTTATTCGAGCGAATAATGGAAAAACGGTGAGAGTATTTTTAGGGCAGGCATTAGGGTCTTGTTTTGATGAGAAGGATATAGTGATTACAAAAGAATTAACTAAGAAAGCATTGACTAGCCTGGGGGATGTTTTATACTACCCTCATCCACGATTTTCTTTGGAATTAGAAAATGTAAATAACGTCAATACGGATGTTTGCTTTGAAGAGGATATATATAAGTTGCTAACTGAGTATGAATATGTAGAAGTCTATGGTTTTTACTCTACGTCGCTCCTTTTGGTAAAAGACATTCCAGGAGTAAGCGTCAAAGGATTTAGAACATTTTTGACTACAAATGAATCGCAGGTGTTAAACGATTTTGGGATAGAATATATAGACTTACCGATATCAGATAGAAAAGTAGATATTATCATACCGGTGCACAATGCTCAAGCAACTGTAGCGTCTGCTGTAGAATCGGTGCTGAATCAAGTACACAATAATTTCAGACTTATTATTGTGGATGGTGATTCGACTGATGATACAGAACTAATTTGCAGAAAATATCTAGAAGATAGTAGGGTGAATTATTATAAGATTGAGAGTGGGGGAATTTTTAAAGCTCTTGATGCTGGTATTTCCCTATCGACTGCGGAGTATATAGCAAGGTTAGATGCTACGAATGAGTAGTTGCCGTGGCATCTTGACTTTCTTCTTAGTGAATTGGAGTTGAATCCTAGATTAGATGTAATAGGTTCAAAGGTTATAGAAGGAGATTGTGTTGGTGGTATAAGGCGAAGTGTCTCTAATAATTTATCAGGAGAAAAGTTGTGGATGATGTTGGCATATAAAAATATTTTCAATCATTCCGCTGTTGTTTTTAGAAAAGAAGCATATGAACAGGCTGGACGATATGATTTTAATAGCTGTGGTTTCGAAGATTGGCATTTGTGGGCGCGTATGGTGACTAAGGATAATGCTTTAGTGTTAGGTACTGTAACTGTATTTTGTAAGATATCGGATGAATATGACAGGGAAATGCTTTTTAGAAGTAGGCTTGCTAGGAGTCGAGGGTTAAGATTACAGGATGTATTGGAGTAGAATATGGTTAAAGTGTTTACAATAAAAGAAGGAGTACCTTGTCGTATTTATGGCTTTGAAAGAAGTCAATTGGCACGTCAAGATATTTTCGAAGAGATAGGTATAGAGCACCAATTGGTTGTTACGAATTTTGATGAATTTGTACCTAATTTTGTTGAGACTCTTGAAAGTTTAGGGTTTAAGAATTTTTATCATGTCATTTTAGAAAAATCTAACATCGCTAGAGATAAGCCGTGTGTTGATGGAAAATTTGTGGAAACATTAGAAAATGTTGCGGCAGTAGAATATACTAAAGAAGGTTTTGTTGGTCTTGTTTTCTATAAAGATGGAGTTATCGAATGTTACACTTCGCAGTTATTATATAAATACATTCCGAAGGAACATAAGTTTATTCTTTATGGGAAAGAGGGGATAGTCTTAGAAGGTGATGCTTCGGAAAATTATCATCAATACCACGTAAGAAAGACTGACGAAATATTATCACAGTGGCAACTTGTAAGTGAATATTTAGCAGAAAATTCAACGACAAACGATAAGTTTGTTATAGATATGATTAATGAGTATCCACTTCAGTTGAGGAAATTTTTCCAAAATACTAGAAGAGAATTATTTGCGTATACGCATTATGATATACTTGCACCGTTTATGAAATTTGTATTGCAAGGTTGGTGTAAGAATATTGTTGCGAGTCCTATTTTAGAAGAGAGGCTTGGAAGTGATCGGGTTAGATTTTTGCCGCCAGTGTATGTAGAAGAAGTTAAGGATAAAACTTATACAAAAGTAAAAGATTGGTGTATTGTTGGTAATATGACGATAATAAAAAAATGCGAACTAGCGATAGAAGCATTTAGACGAACGCCAGAAAGTATGCTAACTATTTATGGTAATCTGCCGGAGGGATATAAGAAGGATAATCTACCAGAAAACGTTAGGTTCGCTGGGTTTGTAAAAGAGGTACCTTATGAGAAACATGAGGGTTATATTTCTTGCTCGCTTAGTGAGTGTTTTGCAAATGCTGCAGTAGAAGCATCATCGAAAGGTTTAGTCTGTCTTCTTTCAAATGTTGATTTAGCTCATAGCTACTATGCAAGTATCTGTGAGAATACTAAAACTTTTAATTCGTTTGAAGAGTTAGTGATTTTGTTAAAAAAATATCAAGAAGAAGGTGGATATCCATCTTCAACATTTGCAAATGAATATACAAGGCAAAAGGCAGTAGATGCTTATATAGAAGTTTTGAAAGTAAAGTAAAAACATCTATAAAACAAACGAATATACATATTATTAAAAATCCTTATGGTGCAATTTCTTGTAGAAGAAATCTAATTATAGACGTGGATTCTCTATAGAAATGCATAATAAGGATTTTTTTAGAGGCTCTTTGCCAAGTGCGGGGGCAACTCGATAAAATCTTGTTTCTTAAGAAATCACGATTTTTGAGTTGTGAACAGGTCTCGAAAAATTTAGGTAATACACACAAAGAGGAGAGGCTGACAAGAAGGTCCTAAAATGTAACAAAGTTCATATGAGAACTCATAGACGCAGTGGTTTATTGATATCTAAAATCGCTTTAGAAAAGCTTTTTAGATATCTAATAAACTGTGCGGGGGTGACTCGACAAAATCTTGTTTCTTCGAAATCACGATTTTTGAGTCACTCCCTCTCTGATTATAGAACTCTAGTTAGTTTACTAAAGACAATCCCAGTTGAATAAAACATCTTCAAAGTCTAGATTTTTTAATTTATCATTGTTTATGAAGAAATTAGCAACACCAAAATCGCCCCACATGATTTGAGCATCGTTAGAGTCGTTGCTCCACTGACTTTCTACTTGTAGGAGAGTAATGTCGTATGCGTTTGGTTCGTCCGGATTTCTAGGATCCCACTGAGTAAATGTAGGATAAGCGCCGATAGCGTGATTAACCCCGTTAAACGCCTTAAATAACGTATCAAAAATATCTTGCTCTAAGTAATCGTATAAATCTTTGACATCTTCATTTGGAAATAATTCTTGAATAGTCTGTAGTGCCACCTCCTCAAACTGAAAATCATTTGAAGTAATAGATGACATACCTTTTTCAAATTTTAAGGCGAAAGAGGTATTTTTTTTATTAAAAGGTGAATATTCTTCGTCATTATCTTCGTTTAGTAAATTATACTTATTTAAAACATCTTCATTTGTTATGCCATCTTCGATTTCTTTAATGTATTTTACGCGATAATCTTCTCTATTATTCAATCCGAAGGTCTCATTACGGCTAATCCAAAATTGTAATAATCCCACTTTAGGATATAAATTATTCTCCGGTAATTCAGTACAATTTATTTGAGCTAGTAAGGACAACTGTATGTCGTTAGAATCTTTAGGAACATTAGAATCGTTAGCGATATACGGAATACCACCGAATTTACTATCTGTAATGCCAAGATTATTATTTTCTTCAAGCATGATATTGATGCATTCGTGCGTATTATCATTTTTTATTTTCTCTATAACTTTATTAATATCCTCAAGTGTAATCATAAAAGCCTCCAGTATATGATGTTAATTAAATGTTCTCTGAAATTATATGAAAAGATTTAACCATAGTCAAGGAAATAGATGTGAAAATAGAGGTTATGTTAATGAAAAGTGATAGTGTCTTAAGTAGAGAAAAGGAAAAATATGATGAAATATATCCTATTAGTTTATTTATCATATAAACAGAAAGAATTTCCAATATATTTTTATAAAAAATGATTAATAAAGTAGGGGGTGAATCAAAAATCTCGCTTTTGAAGAAATAAGGTTTTGTCGAGGTCCTGTAAGGTTTATTAGATATTTAAAAAGCTTTTTAAAGTGAATTTATATATCAATAAATACTGTTCCTATGAGTTTTTATATATACTTTTTCTAAAAATTAGGATTTTTGGGTCACCTCCCATGGTAATTTATGGTATAATCAAAACAATAACATTAACTAAAGGAGAATTTGATGAAACCATTCAGTAGAAAAATTGAAAAGATATTAGCTTGGATAGCGAATGTTATTATGATACTTATGACAGGATTAGTATCACTTGGAGCATTTTCTGGGCAGTTAGAAACAGCACTACAACAACCACAGCTTGAACCTATGTTAAGTAGCTTAGCAGCAGATCAGGGAATTTCCGCATTTCTAACGAGCTCAGGAATGTCTATAACAACACTTTTTGTGACTGCGGTGAAAGTATATGCAGTAGTGGCGATAATTGCGTTAGTGATTGCTTTGATAGCGTCATTTACTATGAGAGCAAGAATCGTTTCAGGAATTTTATTCCTAATCTCGGCAGTGTTAGTTGGACTAATGACAGCGGGTGTTCTAATTCCTGTGTACTTATTATACTTCGTAGTGGCAGTTATGTTATTCGCGAGAAGAGCGCCAAAAAACACCGATAACTCAGATTTCACACAAACAACTTCTGAAAAACCAGAGATAGAGAGACTAGAGTATATGTAAGGGGCTGACCTAAAAGGTCTAAATTTAAAAAAGTGTATATGATAACTCATAGACGCAGTGGTTTATTGGTATCTAAATTCGCTTTATGAAAGCTTTTTAGATATCTAATAAACTGCGCGGGGGCGACTCGATAAAATCGATTTCTACGAAATCACGATTTTTGAGTCACTCCCTAGGAAATCAATAAACTATTTTATCAAATGTGCACCATCGAAGATTAAAACTGTCTTCATGCGCCAAAGATAGGATAGTTTTTTTATTTTGAAATAGTTTTTGCTGAGAAAGAGTTCGTAAAAGTTAAAAATTAAATTTAATGTGGAGATTCTCTAAATATAAAAAATAATTTTGTATAACTAAACTTTATTAATAAATCATAATAGATAGAAATAGTCAGTGAAAACTAAAGAATTCTATTGTTTTAAAAGGTTTTAAATAGATAAATCTTTGATAAATATTGTTTTTTATAGTATAATTATTAAGATAAAGTATTTTCTGTATAGGATTGGAATATGATTGAAATAATAGTTAATTCTAGAAGTAAGAAAAGTCTTATTGAACTTGATAAAATAGAACAAGTTTTGCAAGAAAAGAAGTTGCCTTACAGAGTGTTAAAAACATCGAAGAACAACAATGCAGAAAGCCTTATGAATAAAATTCATGGAAATGAGTTGATAGTCATCGGGGGCGATGGAACTATTAACGAAGTGATAAATAACTATCATGGTAAAGAGATTATCTATCTTGCATATGGTTCGGGGAATGATCTTGCTAGATCTATAAGGTTCAAAAAAGATGTTGAAATAAGTCGATTATTAGATTCAAAAAAGTTTATTGAATATGATGTAGGTGTTGTTAACGATAGAAAATTCTGTTCGGGATTTGATATAGGGTTTAATGCTGACGTTATAAAGAGAGCCAATGGCTCAAAGATGAAGAAATATCTAGGAAAGCATATCTATCTTCTTAAAGGAGTAATAGGTATTTTAATGCTGAAAAAATATAAAGCGAAAATCTCATGGGACGACGGAGAAATCGAAACAGACAAGTTGTACTTGCTTAATGCGATGGTTCAACCTTATGAAGGTGGCGGGATAAAATTTGCACCGGATGCGACAGGTCAAGATGGAAAACTTCACGTTATGATAATGGAAAATATGTCTTTAATAACTTTTATTTATAATTATATATGTCTGCTTCTTAAAAAACATAATAAACTGAGGAAAGTTAAACAAATAACGACGGATAGATTAACTATAAAGACAAATCAGAGATACTTTCAAATTGATGGAGAATTAATAGACAGTGAGGAGAAATTAAATCTAAGCTGTATTAGCAAATTTTATAAATTGAAGAGGATGGAGAAAAATGAGAAGAAATTCAAGTAGTCGAAATAGAAGACACGAGGATAGCATAGGAGCTTTCGAGATTGTCAATGGGATACTGACTATTTTACTAATTATACTTGGAGGGTTAGTAAGTTGGACGATGCTAAAATATGACTTTCTAAATTTTAGAGGAATTAACTATGGGATAATCGGAGTAATAGTTTTAGCGGTAGTACTTGCGATATTCCTCGTAATTAAGAAAAAAGCGAGAATATTCAATGCGATAATGTTGATTGTTATGAATATAGCCTTGATATTTTCTTACATGCAGTTTAGAACGGCAATCGGCTTATTCGACAACTTAAACAGTAATGCAGCGGTGAGTGAGTACACGATGAGCGTTGTTGTTATGAAAAACGATGCAGCTGAAAAACTTGCCGACTTAAAAGGAGAGGCAGTAGCAGCTCCGGTATCTGTAGATGGTGAAAATATTAATAAACTGATGAAAGAGATTCGCGATAAAGAAAAACAAAGTCTAAACCTTACGGAATCTAAAAACTACATCTCAGCTTATGAAGAATTAGCCGCAGGAACTAGCAGAGCAATGATTCTTAATAGCTCGTTCGAAGATCTTATTACTAGCCAACATGCAGATTTTAAAGATAAAACGAAAAAAATCTATGAATTTAAAATAAAAAAATCAGTAAATGCGAAAGCAAAACAAAATGCAGGTGACACATTCAACGTGTATATAAGTGGTATCGACACGTATGGACCGGTGTCAAGTGTTAGCCGTTCAGACGTTAATATTATTATGACGGTTAACAAAAAAACTGGAAAAATCTTATTAACTACAACACCACGTGATTCTTATGTGAAAATCGCTGATGGTGGAAATAACCAATACGACAAACTTACACACGCAGGTCTGTATGGGGTAGATTCTTCAATACATACACTAGAAAATCTATACGGTATTAAAATAGATTACTATGCTAGACTTAATTTCACATCATTCTTAAAACTTATTGATATAGTTGGAGGGGTAGATGTGTATAATGATCAGGCGTTTGTATCGTATGGCGGAAAAAAAGCTTTCCAACCAGGTTTATTACATATGAATTCTGAAGATGCTTTAATGTTCGTTCGTGAAAGATATGGTCTTACAGGTGGAGATAATGACCGAGGTAAAAACCAAGAGAAGGTTATTACAGCGATAATTAAAAAACTAACTTCAAAACAAGGTTTATCAAATTATCAAAGTATTATTAAAGAACTAAGTGAATCAATTCAGACAAATATGCCAATAGAAACAGCTATGGGGCTTGCGAATGAACAGCTTAGTGCAGGTAAAGATTATAATGTAACATCACAAGCATTAACAGGAACAGGAAGCATGGGCTTACCATCATATGCAATGCCTGGAGCTACATTATATATGACACAGATCAATGAACAAAGTTTAAAAGAAGTTACAGAAAATATTAAAGAAGTATTGGAAGGTAAGTAGATGAAAGACGGGGTTAGAATGATAGACATACATTCCCATGTTGTCTTCGGAGTGGATGACGGTGCAAAAACTGAAAAAGATACTCGTGATTTACTAGAAGAAAGTTATAGACAAGGTGTTAGAACTATTATCGCAACACCTCACAGAAGACGTGGAATGTTCGAAACAGACATAGAAATAATAAGAGAAAACTTCAAGCGAGTAGAAGAAATCGCTGCTGAAGTAGCTGAAGATCTAAGAGTATACTTAGGTAGCGAAGTCTACTATAAAGAAGGGGAAATCGCTAAGATTGAAAGTGGGGAATACCCTCGATTAGCGGAAACAGACTATGTACTTGTAGAATTCCCTTATGAAATGCGTTATAAAGAAATCCATAGAGCATTGAACAAGGTTATACTACTTGGATTAACACCAGTAGTAGCACATGTTGAAAGATATAACGATGTAGATGAAAAAGGTGTTCAAGAGTTAATTAACATGGGTGTGTATATCCAAGTTAATGCAGCTAGTGTTCTAAAACCAAAATTACTTGGTGATAAACACAAGCATTACAAAAAACGTGCTAAAAAATACTTAGATGAAGAGTTAGTTCATTTCATCGCAAGCGACATGCACAACATGGATTCTCGAAGAACGTATATGAAAGAAGCGTACGATATTATCGAGAAGAAATACGGACCGACAATAGCTTATGAATTATTTGAAAAAAATCAAGAAAAACTACTAATGAATAAAATAATATAAAGAGAGGAAAAATATTATAATGGATAATCAAGAAAAAGATTTAATACAGTTAGATATTATGCTACTGTTAAGAAGAATTTGGGAGAAGAAGGTATTAATAGTACTAGTAACATTACTATTCACGGCGGTATCACTTGCGGTTAGCATATTCTTAGTAACACCGCAATATTCATCTACTACAAAAGTATATGTAGTTAACCAAACGAAGGATGAGAAGAAAGCAATTACTACACAAGATGTTCAATTAGGGTCATTATTAGTAAAAGACTATAAAGAGATTATTCTTTCTAACAGGGTTATGGAAGATGCGGCAGAGAAAAGCGGAACGGATATTACTGCAAAAGAATTAGCGAAAAAAGTTAGTGTAGAAGCACCAAAAGATACACGTATTATCTCAATCACTGTTCAAGATAAAGATCCACAAGTAGCGAGTGAATTAGCGAATATTGTAAAAGAGGTATCAGCAGACCAAATTAAAGAAGTAACGAAAATCGAAGACGTAACAACATTAGAAGAAGCCAAAGCAGCTAACTCTCCAAGCTCTCCAAATATTCCTAGAAATGGAATTTTAGCGACAGCATTAGGATTTATCTTAGCTGTGGCTGGAGTAGTGTTATTTGAGTTACTAGATGATAGAGTTAAACGAGCAGAAGATATTGAAGAAACAATGGGATTAGTGCTTTTAGGGGTAGTTCCAGATACAAAAACAGGAAAGAGATAAGGTGAAAATACATGGCACAAATTAATTTACTAACAAACCAAAAAATAGTAGATCCTAAAAATGATGAATATTTTAACGCCTTACGTACAAATATCCAATTTTTAGGGAAAGACAAAAAAGTAATCGCGATAACGTCAACTTCAGAGAATGAAGGAAAGAGTACTGTATCGACTAACTTAGCAATCTCATTAGCGAAGCTAGGATTAAAAACTATGTTAGTTGATGCCGATACGCGTAAATCAGTTATGGCAGGACGTTTTAAATTTAAACACAAAATTAGTGGATTATCAAATTACCTATCAGGGGTATCTCCAATAGAGGACGTTATTTATGAAACTGATGTGGAACATCTTAATGTTATTCCAGCGGGGCAAGTACCACCGAATCCAACAGGATTACTACAAAACAAGAACTTCAACATTATGATCGAAGTATTTAGAGAATATTACGACTATGTAATTATCGATACACCACCAGTTGGTCAGGTAATAGATGCGGCTATCGTGGCACCTAAGACTGATGGGGTAGTAATGGTAGTGGAAGCAAATCGTGTTAAGAAAAAAAGTCTAGAAAAATGTAAAGAACAACTTGAAAAAGGTGGAGCAGAATTCTTAGGAGTAATCTTAAACAAAGTTAGCTCAAATGAACTTGGTTATGGTGGTTATTACGGGTACTATGGTAGCTATGGAGAACATGGAAAAAAAGGTAAAAAATAGATATTAAATTAAGAGGAGAACAAGATGTATTATATAAGAAGAAATAATAAGTTTTTGTTCTTGGTGACCGATTTAATAGCTTTATCTTTAGCCTATATCCTTAGTTTTGATTTTCAATCGAAATCAAAAGATAACTTATACTTCTTTATTGCTATGAATATTATCGGTATTCTTGTGGCGCTTATGTCGGAAGAATACTGGACAATATCTGAACGAGGTTATCTTAAGGAAGTTAAGACTACATCGTTATATGTCCTAAAAGTTGTTTCATTATTCACATTGTTTTTAGTGGTAATTAATAGTAATGATTTCTTTAACATGATGAAGAGTTTTGAATGGATTATTTATTTAATTTTATCTTTTGTTTTTATTTATTGTGTAAGAACTATTTCTAAAAGAATAAATAATCAATATCGAGATGATAGTCGTAATATTATAATATTATCTGACTTTTGTGATTTAGGTACAATTGGTGAACTTCCAGATAATTATGAGGTGTTGGCATACGCTAACACTTCAAAAGAGGATTTTTATAATGATAAGCCTGTAGTTCATAATATAAGTGAAATTAGAGATTTTTTATCTTGTCACAGGGTTGATGAAATATATGCCAATTTATCATCACAGACTAGTTTGGTCGAGATTTTTAAGATTTTTGAAGTGCTTGGTATACCTACAAAAATCAATATCACCCCGATTATAAAAGAGGTTGGGGCGAATACAGTGGTTACCTTCCAAGGGGATAATATTTACCTAACATCAGCTATAAAAATTGCAACACTGCGCCAGATAATTCTGAAGAGAGTTATGGATATAGCAATTTCAATAGCGGGAATACTATTAACAATTCTTGTTGGAATAATAATACTACCAATAGTGAAAAAACAAGCCCCAGGACCACTTATATTCACTCAAACGAGAATAGGTCAAAATGGTAAAAAGTTCAAAATATATAAATTTAGAAGTATGTATATGGACGCAGAGGAAAGGAAAGCAAAATTACTTAGTCAAAACGAGTTAGAGACGACGTTAATGTTTAAAATGGATAATGATCCTAGAGTCTTTCCATTTGGACAAAAGTTAAGAGATTGGTCATTGGATGAACTTCCACAGTTTATCAACGTCCTTAAAGGAGATATGAGTGTTGTAGGGACACGACCTCCGACAGTTGATGAATATACGCAGTATGATCTTCATCACTTCAAACGTATGCAGGTAAAACCAGGTATTACGGGAATGTGGCAGGTTAGTGGAAGAAGTAATATTCTTGATTTTGAAGAAGTAGTCAAACTAGATATGAAATATATCGAAAATTGGTCGCTAAGACTGGACATAAAAATTATAGTTCGTACTATAATGGTTGTCCTAAAAAGAGAGGGAAGTAAATAATACGGGAAAAGTAAAAATAGGGAGTGGCTATATAAGTATATACAACCGCTCCTTGTTCTGATAAAAATAAAAAAGACTGTGTTTCGTCGCCAAACTAAAACACAGACTTATATAAGTGAATATGGATATATTAACATAAAAATTGATAAAATGGAAGTGAGAGGATTAAATTTGTCTACAAAAATTAAAATATTAATAGCAACGCATAAAGAGTTTACTCCTCCTAAAGATGAAATATACCTACCTATTCATGTAGGTGCTGAAGGTAAAGGAGAACTAGGTTATCAAAAAGATAATATTGGTGAAAATATATCATGTTTAAATCCATACTTTTGTGAATTAACAGGTGTATATTGGGCGTGGAAAAATTTAGATGCAGAGTATATTGGATTAGATCATTACCGTAGATATTTCAGTACTAAAAAAGTGAAATATAAAGAGGGTATGGATATAAATGAAATAGTTCTAGATAAAGAAAGTACAGAACGATATCTGAGGGAAGCAGATATACTAGTTCCAAAATTAAGAAAATATTATATCGAAACACTTTATGATCACTATGCAAATACACTTGATGGTAGTCATCTAGATAAAGCAAGAGATATCATTTCAGAGATGACACCAGAGTATATTGATGTATTTGATAAAGTGATGAAACGAACTAGTGGTTATATGTTCAATATGTTTATTATGAAGAAAGAACTACTTGATGAATATTGTGCATGGCTATTCCCAATTTTATTCGAATTACAAAATAGAATAGATGTTTTTAATCTTACAGCTTTCGAAGCAAGATTATTTGGAAGAGTGAGTGAACTTCTATTCAATGTTTGGTTAGTAGAGAAGAAATATAAAGTTAAAGAAGTACCATTTTTTGATGCTTTTGAAGTAGATTGGTTAAAAAAGGGTGGAGCATTCTTAAAAGCGAAGTTTTTCAAAAAGAAATATAAAGAGAGTTTTTAGATAAATATATATTGAGAAAATGATTTATAGATAATAGGAGGAAAATAGTGGAAAATAAAGTATTAACAATAGCAGTACCATCATATAATGCAGAGAAATATCTACTCGAAACTATACCAACAATTTTAAATTCAAAATATATAGATTTGATAGATTTAATAATTGTTAATGATGGTTCTGCAGACTTAACTAAAGAAGTAGCATATGAGTTGAAAAATAATAATCCTAATTCAATCAGAGTCATAGATAAAGAAAATGGTGGACATGGATCAGCTGTAAACACGGGTATAGAATATGCGATAGGAAAATACTTTAAAGTAGTTGATGCAGACGACTGGGTTAATACAGAAAATCTAGATACATTAATAGAGTATTTAATGCAAACAGATGTAGATGAGGTTTTATCACCTTACTATCGTGTATATGTAGATTCAATAGGAAGTATAATACGTGAGGAAGAGTATAATGAGTTTATAAATGTCGAAGACAGAAAACAATATTCAGCCGATGAATTTTATAGTCTAATAAAACAAACAGTAGGTATGCATACAATAACGATAAAAACTGCAATATTGAAAGATAATAATATAAGATTATCGGAGAAAATGTTTTATGTAGATATGGAGTATATAAGTTTAATTCTTCCTTATGTAGAATCAATTGTCTGTTTGAATACTCCAATATATAGATATAGACTAGGTACTACAACTCAAAGTGTAAGTGATGATAGCTATATTCGAAATAGAGAAATGCATAAAAAGGTGATATTAAATATAGTAAGATTTTATACAAGTATTAGCACATCAGAAATCCGAAAAAATATCCTGTTAAAATTAATAAAAAACTTAATAAAAAAACAATGGACGATTTATTTTTCGATAGAGAACGCAGAAGAAGCTAAAAAAGAACTAATTGAATTTGAAAGGGATATCTATAATATAAATATTAATCTTATTAATGATATGAAGTTAAAACAGTTGAATCTAATTAGAAAATATAATTATAAATTGTTTAAAATAGCGAAAGTATATTTTAACTGGAGAAAAAAATGAATAAAATAATGAATATAATACAAGAATATATATACTTGAATAAAAAATTCTCGTTTAAAATAGCTAATAATAGGATTTTAGAAATTCTATTTTCTAGATTAGCAAAATTTAGTTTTTTTGAAAAAAAAGTTATAGAATTTTATAGGAAAAAGCACAATGATATAATTAATATTTTGGAAGTAAATTTAGAAAAATTTTTAGAAGCTTACACGTATAATAATGATGTAAACAAAGATAACGAGGAAAAATATATATTCTCTCTTTGGTTACAAGGATATGAAAATGCGCCTATAATTGTAAAGAAAACTATAGAAAGTCAAAAAAAATATGCTCAAAAATATGGATATAATTATATATTATTAGATGAAAAAAATCTCTATGATTTTGTGGATATGCCAATAGAATTAGTAGAAAAATATAATACAGGAAAGATAGATGCCATTAAGTACTCTGATATTATAAGAACTATACTTCTATCAGAATATGGGGGAGTATGGTTAGATTCTACAATATACTTGGATTGTTCAGAAAAACTAGAATATTTAGAAAGTAAATTTTATACGATAAGAGCTTCAGGAACTGAATATTACCCTAGGTATGTTTCTAATGGGAGATGGGCATTATTTTGTCTCGCTGGAGAGAAAAACAATATTGTTTTTGATTTCTTAAAAAAGATACAACTAGAGTATTATAGATTGTACGATAGTCCAATCGATTACTATTTGATTGACTACTTAATGGAAATAGGATATAAAAATATTGATGAAATAAAATTACAGGTGGATAGTGTGTTAGATAATAATAAAAAACTATATTATCTAGTGGATAATTTTTCTAATACATTTAATAGAGAAAATTGGAATGAAATTCTAGAAGATACAAGAATATTTAAATGTAGTTACAAGATTTTAATAAAAAAAAATAAACAAACCTATTATAGTATGCTTATAGAAAATAAGTTGTGATACAGAATTGGTAATTTGTTGTTTTTTCTGATTTTTAAATATTTGTTAAATAGTACTAAAATGAAATTATAATAGAAAAAAGAGGATTGTCATATTATGAAGATAGCATTCATAGGTCAAATTAAAAACAAGCAAACTGGATTAGGTAAAGCTATAAATGATACTTTAGTATATTTGAAAGAAAATACAGAAAAATTAGAGGAAATTGATATAACAGATAATAAGAAATTTATTTCAAGTATAAGGAAGATTCTAAAATCTGAAGCAGAGTTATATTATTTCACACCATCAGGTTCAATTTTTGGTAATATAAGAGATACAGTATATTTATTTGTAATGATTTCTAGAAAAAGAAAAATAATAACTCATTTCCATAATAGTGCATTTGGAAAAGTTATTGAGAGCAATATATTTATAAAACTAATAAATAAGTATATATATTCTAAAGTAAATAAAATTATTGTTTTAGGTGAAAAGTCTAAGGATATGTTTAAATTACTAGGTGTTGAAGATAGTAAATTTGAAATTGTTAGAAATGGAATAGATGAATATCTATTTATAGAACCTAAAAAATTATCAGAAAAATTTTTAAGTAATAGAAGAAATATAGTTTTCTTTAGCAATATGATAGAAGCCAAAGGATATAATATCGTGCTTAATTTAGCGAAAAAAATGGAAAATAATCACGATTTTAACTTTTATTTCTCTGGGAAATTTTTTGATGAAAAATTAGAAAAGAAATTTAAAAATGAGATTTCTTCACTAACAAATGTGGAATATATAAGTGGTGTATATAGTATGGAGAAAAAATACTTGTTAGAAAAAATGCATTATTTTATTCTTCCTTCTTATTATAAAGATGAAACATTACCCATTAGTATGTTAGAAGCTATGGCGAACGGGTTATATATAATAGTTAGTGATGTTGGTGTTATTTCTGAAGTAGTTAATAAGGAGACATCAAGATTATTGACTAAAATAGATGATGAAACTGAAAAAGAAATAGAAAATATAATTTTGGAATCTTCGAACTGTTTAGATAAATTAGATTTTAAGATAGATTCACTTGCAAAATACTATTCTAATAGACAGATTCAGATAGAAATATTTAAAATTATAAAGAAAATAATTAAAGAAAATAAAAATTAAAGAAAGTGATAGAAATGAAAATTAGTATTATTATACCAGTTTATAATGTAGAAGAATATTTGCATTATGCTATGGAAAGTTTATTAAAACAGACATATAATAATTTTGAAATTATATTAGTTAATGATGGTTCGACTGATAATTCTGGAGAATTATGTAATAGGTATTCAGAAGATTATGATTTTGTTAGAGTGTATCATAAAGAAAATGGTGGACTATCAGATGCTAGAAATTTTGGAGTAAACAAGAGTGAAGGGGAATTTATTACATTTTTAGATCCTGATGATTTCATAGAGGATTATACATTAGAGTTAATGTATGGTTTACAAAAGGAATATAATGCTGATTTAGTTGCTACTAATATTAAAGTTGTGTATAACCATGAAATTAATAATAAAAAAGAAAGAAATAATAATGTCTATGAATGTAGTAATAAAGAAGCTTTGGAACTGATGTACTATAATGAAATTGCTACAGTGTCTGCATGTGGAAAGTTATTTAAACGCGAGTATCTATTGGATGTACCATTTCCAAAGGGGAAAATATATGAAGATCTATTTATAGTGGCAGATTTATTAAAAAATATGAAAAAAATAGTTATAACTCAGGAAGAAACATACAATTATTATCAGAGAGAGAATAGTATAGTAAATTCACCTTTTTCTGAAAAACAGTATGATTATTTTTCGGCAATAGATAATAATGAATTAGTAATAAAAAAATATTATGAGAATAATCAAGAAATATTGAAGGCGTTAAATTCAAAAAGGTTTATTGGTTCATTTCTTTTAAGTAATATGGCTATAAAAAGTAGTAAAAAGGATGTAAAGAAAATAAAAAAATTAATAGCACCCTACTATATTAGTCTACTTTTAAATGATAAAGTATCTATGAAAAGAAAAATTCAAGCAACAATATTTATGATATCAAATAATGCTTATTATTTATTGAAAAATGTTCTAAAATAAGGGGGTAGTATATGAGTAATAAAAATATTAATTCACTAATGGAATATTTTCTAGTGGGATCATTATTGTTAACCTCAAATACAGTATATCAATATAGTGATTTTTTTAATTCTTTTAATATTGTTTTAAATATAGTAATATTAATATCATTATTATATATGATTGTGAATACAAGTATATCGAAACAAGTTTTGTATAAAACAATGATTGTCATAAGTATATTTATTTTCGTTGTATCTTTAATAAAAATAAGTAATAGAGAAAAATTATTAAGTATAACTAATGTATATTATTATTTATATTATCCTATAATGTTTCTTGTTTTAGTAATACTATATTACAGAAAAAGTATAGTACGAATATTGGAGAAATATGTAAGAATAAGTGTAATATTAAGTATAATATCATTGTTTTTTTGGAGTTTAGGAAGTATTTTAAAAATCGTTCATCCTTCTAATGTGATAACATCATATTGGGCAGATGGGGTAATAGATAATTACTATTATCTTCATTTTGATACGCAGCAGATTGAAGTCTTTGGTAATGTAATTATAAGAAACAGTGGAATTTATCCAGAAGCACCGATGTTTAATTTATCGCTATGTATAGCGTTACTATTCCAAATATTAATATTAAAGAGAATTAACTTAAGCACTTGGATACTGATTGTTACTATTATCACAACTACATCAACTACAGGGGTTTTTGTTTTAGGATTTTTAGTAATATATATGTTTATAATTAAAGTCAAAGGGTTATTAAAGTACATTTCAATATTTTGTACTACAATTGTTATGTTTTTATTAATGGAATTATGGGATAATAAGTCAATAAGTGGTTCAGCTAGTATTCGCTTTGACGACTATAATGCAGGTTTGATCACTTGGAAAGAAAATCTATTTTTGGGTTCAGGATTTACAAACGGTTTAACTAATATTCAAAGAAATATGGATACTACAATACGAGATAACTTAGGTTATAGTAATAGTTTATTTGTTATCTCTGCACAGGGAGGAATTTTGCTGATAATGTTTTATTTTTTCCCGATATTATATATTTTTATAAAAAGAAAATATTCATATGATTTAAAATTTTTCTTATGTATGATTATTACACTTATGGTTACAACAATTTTTGTTGATACATATATATTTTTATTTGTTATTGGTATGATATATGCAACAATAATAGTGGGAGAAGTTAAAAATGAAGAAACTATAAGAGATATAGTTTGATATGGATAAGTAATTGAATATTTAAATTGTTACTAATTAATATAAAATTGATTAAGAAAGAGAGAGGTTATGAAACAAGCATATTTAATAATAGCACATAACAAAATAGAACAATTAAAATTTCTAGTATCTTTATTAGATTATGAAAAACATGATATTTTCATTTTGTTTGATAAAAAATCAAAAATTACCAAAGAAGAAAAAAACAGGTTGAGAAGAGTGTAAAGAAGTCGGCTGTATTTTTTACGAAAGAAATTCCTATTTATTGGGGGGACTATTCTCTAGTTGAAGCGGAGTTAGAATTATTTGAAACTGCTGCAAAAAGAGGTAAGTATAGTATGTATCATTTGTTATCGGGGGTAGATTTACCTCTAGATACCGCAGAAAATATTTATAATTTTTTTGATGAAAATAAAAGTTATAGTTTCATAAATATATCACCTAAAGATGTATTCGCTAGAGCGAAAGCAGATGAACGAATCAAGTACTATTATTTAAATACTAAGTTAATTAATATTAAGAATACAAAAAGTAAGATGCTGAAAGCTATATTTATATTGTATAGAAAATTAGAAAAAGTGTTTCAAAAGATTGTTCGAATAAATAGAGTTAAAAATATTACAATCTCATATGGATCGAACTGGTGTTCTTTAAATCATAGTTCTGTGAATACTATAGTAAAAGAAAAAGAATTTATTGAAAAAACTTTTAAACAAGGATATTTGGTAGATGAATTAGTGATACATACTACATTAGCTACATTTAATAATTTCTCTAATTTATACCACTATGATTCAACAGACGATTTTCAAGGAAATCTTCGTTATATAAATTGGTGGGATGGTAGCCCGCATACTTGGACAGATTCTGATAAAGATATTGAACAACTTAAATATGGTAAAAAGCAGGGACATTTATTCTCTAGAAAATTTGATTTAGACAAATATCCTGAGATGAGAGAAAAAATAATGGATATTATTCAGAATTAAGAATATAGTGGTGCGGATATTGTTAAATAGATACCGACAAGCAAGTTTAGGGAATTAAGGTATGAATCTAGAATGATAAATGAATTATATTATAAAAATAGAGAGTAATATATTTACTTTATACTATGTATAGTTAGTAAGCTTAAAAATTACTTTTTCGTTTACTGGATATTCATTGTAGTCTTTTTTGGGTTTGTATTAAGATTTCTATTTAAATTAAAGGGAGAAAATATATTAGTGTAGTATTAAAAAATAGGCAGATTACTGTATTATTAGACTTGTTATTTGCCTATTGGATATAGTATGTTTAGTTTTAATGGGATTAGTCAGGATACTATTAAGAGAAAAAGTATAAAGATAATAATCAAGCGAAATTAATTAGTTGTAGGAGCTGGATAGTTAATTGCAATCTGTGTATATGTATATTTACGAAGAATTAGAGTAAGCTAAAAATAGAAGATAAAAAGTGAGAAAAAGATATGAAACAAGCATATTTAATTATTGCACACAACAAAATAGAACAATTAAAATTTTTAGTATCTTTATTAGATTATGAAAAACATGATATTTATATTTTATTTGATAAGAAATCTAAAGTTACTGAAGATGAAAAGAGGCAAGTAGAAAGTGGTGTAAAAAAGTCTACAGTATATTACACAAAAGAAGTACCTATTTATTGGGGTTGTTATTCTCAAGTAGAAGCAGAGTTAGAATTATTTGAAACTGCTGCAAAAAGAGGTAAGTATAGTATGTATCATTTGTTGTCCGGGGTAGACTTACCTATAGATACTGCGGAAAATATATATAGATTTTTTGATGAAAGAAAAGAGTATAACTATTTAACTATGATTTCAGATGAATTGTTTTTTAGGAATAGAGTTTATGAAAGGGTATCTTTTAAATATTTAGTACCTTACTTATCTAGTAAAAGTGCTAAGAACAAAATCCTTAGAAAGATAGTAAGTATTTATAGAAAATTTGAAATTGGTATTCAGAGAAGACTAAAAGTTGACGTTTTTAGAAAATTTAATTTAGATTTAAAATATGCTTCAAACTGGTGTTCGTTAAATAATAAAGCAGTTCAAGTATTAGTGAAAGAACGAAAATTTATAGAAAAAGTTTTTAAACAAACAATAGTTAATGATGAATTGTTTATTCCAACAATATTAGAAAAAAATAATTTATTGAAGAGTGTATATTCATTAAAACCAACAAATGATCAACCAACAGATTTTCAAGGGAACCTGCGTTATATTAATTGGTGGGATGGAAGTCCATATACTTGGACAGATTCAGAAAAAGATATTGAACAACTTAAGTATGGTAAGAAGCAGGGACATTTATTTTCAAGAAAATTTGACTTAGAAAAATATCCTGAATTGAAAGAAAAAATATTAGAAATAATATATGAGAATAAAAATAAATAAAATCAGGAGGGAATGATGTACGATTATTTAATAGTAGGAGCTGGATTGTTAGGTGCAATCTTTGCTCACGAATCAACAAAACAAGGGGAAAAAGTAATAGATAAACGTGACTACAATTATGGAAACACTTATTGTGAGAATGTTGAAGGAATTAATGTTCATAAATATGGTGCGCATATCTTACATACTTCTAATAAAAAAGTTTGGGATTATGTGAATCAGTTTGATGAGTTTAATAATTATATTAATTCACCAGTAGTAAATTACATAGGAGAGTTAAATGAAGAAATCAATAGAAGAATATAATATTTTGAAATTTTTCGCCATTATCTTGGTTGTTTTAAGTCATAGTACATACTATAAGATAATATCTAATTATGGGGGTATTGACTATCAAGTTTTAATAAACAATAATTTTTCTTTGTTATTATATACGGGTTTTGATAAGATTCGAGAAGTTCTTTATTACTTCCATATGCCAATGTTTATGGCATTATCGGGAACATTTTATTATTTACAAGTGAAAAATAGTAAGTGGACTAGTTTTAATATGTTATATAAGAACAAGGTAAAGAGACTATTGATACCATTCATTATATTTAGTGCTTTATATACACTACCATTAAAGTATTTTTCAAATTATTTTGAGAATATCACTTTAATTAGGGCTATCAGTGGACAGGTGTTTTTATTAGGAAACTCGCACTTATGGTATTTATATGCATTATTTATTATATTTTTATTAGCGTATTATATTTTAAGAAGAGGGACGAATATATTTACTTATTCAATATTATATTTTATACATTTAATAAGTTTTAAACTCACGCTTACATTAATCGGTGCGCCATTGCAGTATTTTTTCTGGTTTTCAATAGGGTTTCTATTTGAATCAAAGAGAGAGAAATGGAATGATAGAGTATTAAAAAATAATTGGATTACTATTTTATTGGGTTTTTCATTCATTACAATCGTGTTAGTATACACCAGTATTAAAGGTGAATATAGATTAATAAGTAAGTTCTTACTAGATATTCTTGCGATATTAGGATCTTTATTTGTTTATAATATATCTTTTTTAATGTCTAAGTATACTACAATAGAGAATAGCAAATTTTGTAAGTTAATAGTTATGAATGGATTAGGAATTTATATTTTTTCAGACACACTTAATTATTTTATATTACATGTCATTTACTTATTCGGAGGAGATTTTATGTTTTCACCAATAGGTGTAGTGAGTTTAGTTATAATACGATTTGTTGTTACATTATTTGGTGGATTGCTGATAACAATAATATTTAAAAAAGTATTTAAAAATTATAACTGGTTAGTAAATTAGAGATAGAATTTTACAAGAAATGATAATCAGGAGGAACACATGTACGATTATTTAATAGTAGGAGCTGGATTGTCAGGTGCGATCTTTGCTCATGAAGCAACAAAACAAGGAAAAAAAGTAAAAGTAATAGATAAACGTGACCACATCGGTGGGAACATTTATTGTGAGAACGTTGAAGGAATCAACGTTCACAAATATGGTGCTCATATCTTCCATACTTCTAATAAAGAAGTTTGGGATTATGTGAATCAGTTTGCTGAGTTTAACAACTATATTAACTCGCCAGTAGCAAACTACAAAGGTAAGTTATACAATCTACCTTTCAATATGAATACTTTCTACGGTTTATGGGGAACTAAGACTCCTGCAGAAGTAAAAGCGAAAATCGCTGAACAAACAGCTCATCTGCAAGATAGTGAACCTAAAAACCTAGAAGAACAAGCTATCAAGCTTATTGGTACTGATGTATATGAAACTTTAATTAAAGGTTATACAGAAAAACAATGGGGACGTAGTGCTACAGAACTACCACCGTTTATTATTAAACGTCTTCCAGTACGCTTCACATTCGATAACAACTACTTCAACGATAGATACCAAGGTATTCCAATCGGTGGATATAATGTTATTATTGAAAACATGTTAAAAGGAATCGAAGTAGAACTAAATGTAGATTTCTTTGAGAATCGTGACGAGTTAGAAGCAAGTGCGAAAAAAGTTGTATTTACAGGGATGATCGATCAATACTTCGATTACAAACACGGAGAATTAGAATATAGAAGTCTTCGCTTTGAACATGAAGTACTAGATGAAGAGAACTATCAAGGTAACGCTGTAGTGAACTATACAGAGCGTGAAGTCCCTTACACTCGTATTATCGAGCACAAACACTTCGAAAAAGGTACTCAAGAAAAAACAGTTATTACGCGTGAGTACTCAGTAGATTGGAAACGTGGGGATGAACCATATTATCCAATTAATGACGCTAAAAACAATGAAATGTATCAAAAATATTTAGAAGAAGCAAAAGGTAAAGATGTTATCTTCTGTGGTCGACTTGCAGATTATAAATATTATGATATGCACGTAGTAATTGAAAGAGCTCTTAATGTAGTAAGAGAGGAATTAGATAATAATGACTAAAAATAGAATAAACTGGATAGATTTTGGAAAGGGATTCACAATTTTTTTAGTCCTATTAGGTCATGTATTTTTAGGGTTATATGAATCAGGAAAATTCATAAATTATTCTGAGAAATTGATGGTTATTATTACTCAGATATATATTTTTCATATACCGGTATTTTTTGCTTTGTCAGGTTTTTTCTTTAAATCTGTAGAAGACTTAAAGAGTTTTAAAAATTATGCATTAAAGAGAACTATAATATTAGGTTTACCTTATATCTTCTACTCTATAATTCATTTTATTCTGCAAAAAGCAGCGGGAGCATCAGTAAGAGTTCCAACAACAATACATAATTTAATTGATATATATAAGACTCCTCTTGGAGTATCTTGGTATTTATATACTTTATGGATTATATCAATGGTATATGGATTGTTATCTGTTTATATAAAAAGAAGAGAAACATTATTTATGATTAGTGGAGTAGGTTTTGTAATTGCCTTATTAATGAATTCCGATATCTACATAGTTCAAAAAATACTAGTATGGGGAATGTTCTTCATGTTAGGAGCAGTACTTCGTTCAGTAGATTTAAGCAAATTAAATATTAAGTTAGTGGTTGCTGGAGCTATAATTTTCGATATAATTTATATGATATGTTGGTCGATTTATTACAGACCAAATGTGAAGAAAATGTATGTAACGTATGATACACCACAGTTTTGGGCTATTGCATTTATAGTGAGTGTAGGGCTAGCGTTTGTAATATATCCTAGAGTTGAGAAGGTGTTTCCAAAGTTCTTTAACTATTTTTCTAAATACGGTAAGGATAGTTTAGGAATATACATATTACATGCTCCGATTTGTAGTATGTTAAGAATAATTATGTTAAAAGCAGGAATCACATCAGTATATATACATATAATCTGTGGATTAGTACTAGGTTGGTTTTTATCGATAGTAGCTACTAATATTCTTAAAAAAATTCCGTATATCAATATTGTATTAATACCACAAAAATACATTAATTTTAGATAATGAAAATTTCGAATCTAATGTGATTAAGGTATAGTTGTATACTGATAATAATAGATAGGAATAGAGTTTCTGATTTCATGCTAAAATTAATATCAAAAAATTAGAAATCTTTTATTTTGAGATTTTATAATTGCTGAGGAGATATAATGAAAGTAATAAAAAATTATTTATATAATCTTTCGTATCAAATTTTAACGATAATTCTGCCTATAATTACAGTTCCATATGTTACAAGAATTTTTACTAGTGAAGATTTAGGTAATTATGTATTTTACAGTTCTATTGTAAATTACTTTTCTTTATTTGCCATGTTGGGAGTTGCGGTTTATGGTACGAAGCAAATCGCTGCTGCAAGTGATGTTAGTAGCACATTTTGGAATATTTATGCAATTCAACTTATTGCAAGTTTGCTTGCACTTATTGCGTATGTGATAGCGGTTATTAGCATTCCAAGTATGAGTGGAATAATACCGATAATATTAGGTGTTGTTCTATTTTCAAAAATGATTGACATTTCATGGTTATTCGCAGGAAAAGAAGATTTTAAGAAAATAACACTTAGAAATACTGTTGTAAAATTATCTGGGGTAATTAGTATTTTTACCTTTGTTAAAAGCAGTGAAGATTTATATCTTTATGTATTTTTAATTGTCATATTCGATTTTCTAGGGCAATTTGTAATGTGGGTACCAGCGAAAAAATTCATAAACCGTCCTTCATTTAATACGAAAATAATGAAGAAAAACCTACATCCTATTGTACTTCTATTTTTACCACAGGTGGCAATATCGCTTTATGCAGTGTTAGACAAAACGTTATTAGGTATTTTAGGATCGTATTCGGATGTTGGGATTTACGAACAAGGGCAGAGGTTAACGAGTATACTTATTACCGTGGTTAGTTCGTTAGGTGCTGTTATGTTGCCTAGAGTAGCGAATCTTCTTTCTGAAAAAAAAGAAAAAGAAGCACAAAATATGGTGAGATTTTCATTCATTTTGTATAATATGATAATTTTCCCAATGATTTTTGGATTAATTGCGGTTAATGAAGTGTTTGTTAAACTATTCTTAGGAGAAAACTTTCAGGATGTTAAGTATGTCTTGTATATTGTAGTGTTTAACATTATGTTCATTGGGTGGACGAATATTCTTGGATATCAAGTATTAGTGGCTAGAAATAAAAATAAAGAATTTATGTTGTCAACAACGATACCTGCCTTTGTCAGTGTAATCGTTAATATTGCAGTTATTCCACTTTTTGGATATATTGGAACGAGTCTAACATCTGTAGTAGTAGAAATTCTTGTATTTGCTATTCAATGGTATTATAGTCGTAATATTATTAATAAGAATCTATTATTTAATATTGATTTAATAAAAATTATTAGTGTATCTTCTCTAATGTTCATAGCTATTATGCTATGTAAATATATGTTAGGATTAGAAGGAGTAGTTGGACTGTTAATTTATATTGGAGTCGGCGGTATTACGTATGTTATAATGAATGTTGTATTAAGAACCATAAAAATTAAAGAAATTAGGATGCTTTTGAAATAATATATAAAGATAAGAAAGATATAATTAAGAAAAATAAACTATTCTAAAATAAGAATGTGATTTTTATGAAAGGAATAATTTTAGCAGGAGGAAGTGGAACACGCTTATATCCTCTTACAAAGGCGGTATCAAAACAATTGATGCCAATATATGATAAACCAATGATTTATTATCCGATGTCTATCTTAATGCTTGCGGGAATTAAGGATATCTTGATAATATCTACACCAACTGATACCCCACGTTTTGAGGAGTTGTTTGGAAATGGTAATGAGTTAGGGTTAAATATTGAATACAAAGTTCAAGAAAGTCCAGATGGATTGGCGCAGGCGTTTATTATTGGAGAAGAATTTATCGGTGATGATTCTGTATGCTTAATTCTTGGAGATAATATATACTATGGTGGTGGACTTAGTAAGATGCTTCAACGTGCTGCTAGTCGTCCAAGAGGTGCTACAGTATTTGGATACCATGTTCATGATCCAGAGAGATTTGGAGTTGTTGAGTTTGACAAGGAAATGAAGGCTGTGTCAATCGAAGAAAAACCAGAAAAACCTAAATCTAATTATGCAGTAACTGGTTTATATTTTTATGATAACAAAGTAGTAGATATAGCTAAGAATATTAAGCCATCTCCAAGAGGTGAGTTAGAAATAACAGATGTGAATAAAGCATATTTAGAAAAAGGTGAATTAAATGTAGAGCTTTTAGGACGAGGATATGCTTGGTTAGATTCAGGAACACATGAATCATTACTAGAAGCAAGTAATTTTATTGAAACAATAGAAAAACGTCAGAATCTTAAAGTTGCATGTCTAGAAGAAATAGCATATCGTATGGGATACATTGATAGAGAACAATTGATTAAGTTAGCACAACCGTTGAAGAAAAATAATTACGGACAATATATGTTACGTATAGCTGAACAGGAGTTATAATAATGAGAGTAATAGAAGCGAAATTAAAAGATGTAAAAACAATAGAGCCAGATGTTTTTGGTGATCACCGCGGATTTTTCACGGAGAGTTATTCAGAAGAGAAGTATAAAAAACTAGGTATAGATTTTAACTTTGTTCAAGACAATCATTCATTATCAGTTGAAGCTGGTGTTGTTCGTGGTTTACATTTCCAAAGAGGAAGTGCTGCGCAAACAAAGCTTATTCGTGTGGTGACTGGAGCAGTGCTTGATGTTATTGTCGACATGAGAAAAGGCAGTCCTACATATGGTCAGTGGGAAAGTTTTATCCTTTCAGAACATAATAGAAGACAACTTTTAGTTCCTAGAGGATTTGCTCATGGTTTTGCGACTTTAACACCTAATGTTAACTTCATGTATAAGTGTGATAATTATTATAATGCAGAGGCAGATGCAGGAATTGCATTCGATGATAAAGAGCTTGGAATTGACTGGCAGATTGATCTATCAAAAGCTATTACATCAGAAAAAGATGCTAAACATCCTACATTTAAAGAATATGAAGCAAATAATGATTTCGTATATGGAGAGATATAATAACTGAGTAGGAGCTCATAACTCATCATTGATGAGAAAGTAGTTGTATATGTTATTTTAAAGATTCAAAGTTGAAGTATATTAAAGAATAATTTGATAAGATTAGAGTGTATATTTATATTATATAAAGGTGAGAAAATATTATGAAAATAGAAGATATTAAGGAGCTTGCGAATGAAATTTTGCAATCAAAGAAAATAGAGAATGAATATATAGAATATAAAAAATCTGCTAGTTTTAAAGATAAAATTTTAAAAACCGCATGTGCATTTGCCAATAATTATATGGAATCGGAAATAGGTTTAATATTCATTGGAGTAGAGGAAGAAAACGATATCGAGAAGGGGATAAAGGCTATTCCGAAAATTCCAATTTGTGGAATAGAAGAGTCTGTGATAGAAACAACAGAAAATCAATTGAGGAACTTATTAGCGAATATACATCCAAAAATATGTTATCAAATTATAGTAAATGAATATCAAGGTATTAAGTATCTAATAATCGCTGTAGAACCTGGTACTAATGGACCCTATTAAACCAGTGATAAAGCTGAGAGTACTAAGGGGATTAATCTGAAACCTGGTAGGTATATAAGGGATAATAGAGACAGTGTTTTACCATCTCCGTCACAAGAATTAGTGTTATTAAAAAAATTTACTGGGAAATTATTTTCGAGTTCATTAAATAATACTGCAACTCTAGATGATTTAAATTATGAATATATGAGAGAATACCTTATTGAAACAGAATCAAAACAAGATATAAAAGAACAAAAAAAACTTGAAATGGCTAAAAGTTTAGATTTGATTAGTAAGACTGAATTAGGGAAATCTAGAGTTAAGAATTTTGCTGTACTTATGTTTTGTGATGAACCTAGGAAATTTATTCCTGGGGCATTTGTTAAAGTGATAAGAGAAGTTTCTAAAACAGATGAAATGGAAGTTAAGGATTTTACAGGACCAATTTGGAAGCAGGCAAAAAACGTGATAAACTATTTTAAAGATGAGGTTATGCGATCACATACAATTAGGAAAGAAGGTGAAATTGAGCATAATATCAAATATAATTATCCACTTGCCACATTTGAAGAACTACTAATAAATGCAATAGTTCACAAAGATTATGAATCACAAGAATATATAGGTGTATATATTTATAAAAATTATATTTCGATTATTAATCATAATCGCCCATTGCCACCTGTGACTATAGATTCCTTAAATTCTAAGGATAGTTTTGATAATAGGCAGTATATTAGTGGTGAATTAAAAGATATGTTCTATTCCTTGAATTTAATAGAGTCTTATGGTTCGGGGGTAAGACGCGCCAAAGAAGCGCTGAGAGCAAATGCATCACCTTCTTTGGAATATGTATTAGATAATAAAGATGATGACTATACAAATGTAATAATAAAAATTAATGAAGGGTTCATAGAAACAGTTCAAGATAATAATAAAAATGAGATTCATAAAACTACCCAAGAAACTACCCAAGAAACTACCCAGTAAGGTAGAATTCTAGAGATAATTAGAAGGCATCCACGGATTACTATAAAAGAATTAGCTGTTGAATTGGGATTAACTTATGATGGAGCTAAATATCATGTAAGTAAGTATAAAAAAGAGGGTATATTAGAACGTAAGGGGTCAACAAAAGCAGGAGAATGGATCATTAAAAGTATAGAGAAGTAGAAAGATAAAATTAAGTAGGAGTTAACAAGAAAAAATGAAGAATATTATAGTAACAGGTGGAGCTGGATTTATCGGTTCTAACTTTGTACATTATGTTATAAATAATCATCCAGATATTCATGTGACTGTTCTGGATAAATTGACTTATGCGGGAAATAGAGAGAATCTTGCTGGGCTTCCAGAAGATAGATTTGAATTAGTAGTTGGAGATATTTCAGATGCTGAATTAGTAGATAAATTAGTTAGTAAGACTGATGCAGTAGTACACTATGCAGCAGAGTCTCATAACGACAATTCCCTAAAAGATCCGTATCCATTTTTACATACGAATATCATTGGAACATATGCTTTAATCGAAGCGTGTCGTAAGTATGATGTTAGATATCACCACGTATCTACAGATGAGGTATACGGAGATCTTCCATTACGTGAAGATTTACCAGGAAAAGGTGAAGGAGTTGGAGAGAAGTTTACAGCTGAAACACCTTATAATCCATCAAGCCCATACTCATCAACAAAAGCAGGTTCAGATCTACTAGTAAAAGCGTGGGTGCGATCTTTTGGACTTAAGGCAACTATTTCTAACTGTTCAAATAACTACGGACCATATCAACATATTGAAAAATTTATCCCTAGACAAATAACTAATGTTTTGTCAGGAATAACACCAAAACTATATGGTGAAGGAAAGAATGTGAGAGATTGGATTCACACAGAAGATCACTCATCAGCAGTTTGGACTATCTTAACAAAAGGTAAAATTGGGGAAACTTACTTAATCGGAGCTAATGGAGAAGAGGATAACAAAACTGTTATTGAATTAATTTTAGAGCTAATGGGTAAAGATAAGAATGCATATGAGCATGTGAATGATCGAGCAGGACATGACCTGCGTTATGCGATAGATGCATCTAAATTACGCGATGAATTAGGATGGAAGCCGCAGTTCACAAACTTCCGTCAGGGACTAGCTGATACTATCCGTTGGTATGAAGAAAACGAATCTTGGTGGAAAGAACAAAAAGAAGCAGTAGAAGCTAATTATGCTAAAAATGGACAGTAATAAAAAAGGGGTTGACCCGAAAGTAATAGTCCTAGATTAAAAAATCTATATGAGGGTTCATAAACTTTGCGGGGGTGACTTGACAAAATCGATTTCTCCAAAATCACGATTTTGAGTCACTCCCTTTTTATTAGGAGGTAATATAATGATATTAATTACAGGTAGTAATGGACAACTAGGTAGTGAATTAAGAAACCTTTTAGATTCAAGAGATATTTCTTATGTAGCTACGACAACAAAAGAATTAGACATAACAGATAAAGATTTAGTTATCAGATATGTTAAGGAATTAAATCCTAGTGTAATCTATCACTGTGCAGCGTATACAGCTGTCGATAATGCTGAAGATGTTGGTCGTGAAGATAATCACAAAGTAAATGCAGAAGGAACGCGTAATCTTGCTTTAGCAGCAAAAGAATGCGGGGCTACTTTTGTGTATATTAGTACTGATTATGTTTTTGATGGGACTTCTAAAACAGAATATTTACCAGAAGATAAAACTAATCCACAAAATGAATATGGTCGAGCAAAATTGGAAGGTGAAAATGCAGTACGAGAATTATTAGAAAAATATTATATAATTCGTACATCATGGGTATTCGGAGAATATGGAAATAACTTTGTATATACAATGCAAAGATTAGCTAAAGATCGTGATAGATTAACAATTGTAGCGGACCAATTCGGAAGACCAACATGGACAAAAACATTGGCAGAATTCATGGTATATTCAGTAGAAAATAATGTAGAATACGGAACATATCATTTATCAAATGATAATAGCTGTTCATGGTATGAATTTGCGAAGGAAATTCTAAAAGATGAAGAGATAGAAGTAGTGCCGATTGAATCTAAGGATTTTCCACAAAAAGCAAATAGACCAAAATATTCGATTATGAGTTTAGAAAAAACAAAGAAAACAGGATTTAAAATTCCGACATGGCAAGAAGCGTTGGGAGAGTTTAAAAATAAAATTTTTAATAATATATATGAAAGTTAATTATAGGAGGTGGATATTATGAAATATATTTCTTATTTAGCCGAGTTGATAACCATTATTAAAGAAATTATTGCTGTGCTATTTCGTGTGAAAAAATATTTTAATAAATATGTAGAAAAAAGAAAATTAAAAAGGAATAATATATATATTTTTATTGCTGATCGAGCAGAAAAACGATTTTCTATAAATTATGAAAAAAGTACAAAAATAGATTTTAATGATTGGAGTGATAAGATAAATAAAGGAGGAGAGTTATTTGTGGAATGTGAGTGGTCTAAGGAAATAGAAAAGGGACTTAGTGACAAGAATTTAGATGAGAAAACTAGCAAAGAAATAAAAAATGCAATAAGAATATTGGACAAGCATGAAGATAGGATAAAGAGTATGCTTATGATGGCGTTATCAGATGGTATAATATCTTCTAAAATTAGTTGTTTCCCTCGTGTTGTAGAAGCTATTATAGATAAATATTTTTCTGCTTATAGAGGAAATGACAGCAAAGATAAAAAAATAGTTCTTGCTGTATATAATCATAAAAATCAGCATTTTAATTTTGAAATCTCTAAAGATGAGTATTTGAATGTTTTGGATAAGAGTAACGGAAGAATAAAAATCATCCATTTTGTCAGTTTAAAAGAGTTTATAACCATGCTAAATGATAAAACGATATTAGAAAGTGAAATTATTCCGAGTTATTTGATGAGTACTGTAAAGACAGTAAATAGTGAAGTGCCGATTGAAGATTTTATGCACTGGGATATTTCAGTTGCTTAGAGTTGAGAATAGATGATAGTGAAAAATTTTTTAAATAACGTAATAAAGTTAGATAAATATCATTTATTCTCAACTTAAGTTCCAGTTAATGGATTTAGCCAACTGAGGAGGCAAAGTCTCCGAAATAAAAAAATACCTGCTATGTGGGTGCGAGATAATAGTTAAAGAATTGAAAAAACATCCTTCTTTGATAAAATAAGAGTAGGTCAAGCTCTAAGAAAAAAGTTCTTTGTTCAGTCTGTGGCATAGGAAAAAATCAATCTAGAAATCTAGGCAGCATTTTGTTGCTTAGATTTTTTCTTATTTTCTTTAAATTTAATATTATTTTTATATTCAGAAACAAATAATCTAGACATAATTAAAGGTTGTATACTAAATCCGGGGCTGGAATTTTTTCCATGTCCTGAATTTAGTATACAACCTAATAATTTAAATTTAATCTTAATAGATCATAATTATTTAATGAATTTATTGTATATTAAAAACTATTTTGCTATAATTATTAAATACAGGTAAATAAAGTAACTGCAATGGAGGGGCGATTAATATATGATAAAAAATAAAATTATTGTGATAATAAAAGATAATATAACTAATGTCGATTATAGTTTTGTTTTGAGGGAATAATATGAGTGGTGATATTTTGAGTAGAAGTAATTTATTTTCAATATTAAAGAATAAAAATATTTGTATATTCGTTATATTTTTTGTAATTATCGAAGGTCTTATTAGTTGTTTTAGTGTTAATTCGTTAATAATACTTAATGAAAACAGAGTATTATATGTTTCCTCTACTTTATCTCAAGTGGTAGCTACTTTATTTGGATTATCTATAACTGGATATATTTTTCTTGATGGAAAATTAAAAAATGATGTTGAAGAAGACGAATCATTAATTGATATAGTAGCTGATTTGAAAGCTAACTATAAATTAAAAATTCTTTTTACTGGGAGTTTAACCTGTGTGAGTATCTTCCTATGCATAATAAATATGTGTTTAAGTACAAATATCTTTATTTCTATTTTTGTTTTTGACAACAGTCTCGTTTTTACTTTCTTTTCAATAGTGGAGATAATTTTGTTTGTAAAAAAAATTATTGATCCTGAAAAAATTCAAAAAGAAAGTTATATTGGGAAGAGACAGTTAGAGGAAAAACTAGAAGAGAAAACGGATAATTTTTCTGAACAAAATGATAGTGACAAAGTAAGTCTAGAAGATTTTTTGAAAACTTATAATAGTATAGAAAGTAGTATATCGAATCTTGTAAGTTCTTCAGTAAAAATAGATGGCAAATATACAAATATGTATCAAAACTTAAAAATATTACGATACGAAGGGAAAATAGATACAAAATTGTTTGAAAAAATAAGTGTTCTTAGAAGATATAGAAATTATTTAGTTCATGGTCAAGATATGATTATGGATGAGAAGGTGTACTATCTGGCAAAAGAAATAAATAAAGAATTAGAAATATTGCGTAGTAGTAAGAAGGTTAATGAGTCAAATTAAAGTTTGTATCCCTTTATAAAAGTGGCTGCAATAAGAATATCCCTAAAGGCTATATAGATGTGATTAAGCTCCTTATCCAATATTAAAGAGTAAATACCGAAGACTGTTCGAGAAAATGATGTTAGAGGGAGGATCTTCTTTTACTAATGATAATGAAATAATTTCTTATTATTTTTTTCTAAGGATAGATAAATGATTTCGTTTTTTGTCGATAATTTATGTTTATTCTAGTGTTCTAATAACAATTCTAGTTAGATAGTGTTTGAATTTGCTATTAAATTATGGTGTTTTGTGAAATATGTTAAATGTTGGAGGTTATGAAATAAGTTGATAAGTAGTATAATAAAGTTAATATATTATAAATCAAAACGTAAAAATATAGTTATATAATTACATAAAAAAATTATAAGGGAAACATGTAAAACGATTTTATTTTAAAGTTAAAATATTAATAATTTATTATGGAGATTAAAGTATGGATATAAAGAAAAGTATATTAGAATTATTAAAATCTGAATATAATATTAGATATTCGTATATGGCAATAGAGAAAATAATACTTACAGTTTTTGAAGACTATTTAAAAAAACAGGATAAAGAAATTATATTCCCAAAAAATATTAATCATAGAATAAATTTTGATGCAATACTCCCAGAGGGGTTTGATACTATTAGTGGAAAAGTAGTTGTAGAATTAAAAATATATAGAAATAATACTCAGATAATTAGAATATATGACATTATAGGGCGAATATTAGTAAATAGTGATAATATAGATACGTTATTATTAGTATTGATTACTGAAGTTTCAGAACGTACTAAACAAAAAATTTATAGAGAAACCGCTCATTTAAACTTTAAAATATTAATATGGGATATTAATGATGTTGTTGATATGTGTAGGAAAAATGAAAGTTTCTTTTTTGAAACATACACTAATATAAATAATATATTGCTTAATGATACTGTAACAACAGGATTGTATAGGGATAGTGCTAATTATAAGCAAAAGAGAGATGAATATGTTAATCAACTTAGTCAGGAATACAGTAGGGATAATATTGTATTATTTCTAGGAGCGGGAGCATCTTTTGATGCCGGAATTTCTACATGGGATAATCTTATTTCTAAATTATTTGTAGCATTACTTGAAGAGAAATTTAGAGAAAATGGTGTAAATATTTCTTTTGATAAGAAAGACAGAATAATAAAGAAATTGATGGAACAAAATAGCGGATCACAATTGTTACAAACCAGATTTATAAGAAGTGGATTTGAAAATAGATTTACTGATACAGTCAGTGATATTTTATATGAAAATTCTCAGTCTACCTCTAGTTTAATAAATGAAATCTGTCAATTATGTATTTCAAAACGTGGAAAAGTTGGAGTCCAAGCAGTTATTAACTATAATTTTGATGATCTAATTGAGAGGAATTTAGAAAGGTTAAGAGTTAAGTATCGTTCAATTTATGCAGAAGGGATGATCCCGGATAGTGAAGAAGTTGGAATTTATCATGTACATGGGTTTTTACCTAAGGATAAACAAAACTATAAGGATTTGGAGAAGTCTTTATTAGTATTTTCTGAAGAAGGGTATCATAAATTATTTTTAGAACCATATAATTGGGCCAATATGATCCAACTTAATTATTTGATTAATAATACATGTATATTTATCGGATTATCAATGACAGATCCAAATCTAAGAAGACTGTTAGAAATTTCAGCTCAAAAGAGTGTGGATATAGAAAAAAGAGCAAAGCATTATACTATATTAAAAAGAATGGAGTTTAAGGAGGAGGAAAATTTTGAAAGAGATGATAAAATAGTTAAATTTGAAAAAATATATGAAGCATTACAAGAATCTTTATTTGCAGAATTAGGGTTAAATATTATTTGGATAGATAATTTTTTAGAGATTCCTAATTTATTGAAAAAAATTAAAGAAAATAAATTTTTTAATGGCGAATGATAAATAATAGTATAAAATTTATTATAATAAGCTAGTTTGTGTATAAATTGTAAAATTCAATCTAAATATGTCAAAAAAACTCAAAGTAAAAATGCACATTTTATTCATCTGATTTTTGGAAATAATCTTTAAGTCTATAAGAATTTCCAGCTATTTTATTACATGTGAATGGTGTAGTAATCTGTCAATAGCGATAAACGCTGTGCCATATCCAGTTAAGACTCTTCCCTTGTTTACTAATAGTGCTTGAAGAAGTGTTATAGTCTTTGCTTGGTCAAGTTTGGATGTTGCCATTTTGATATAGACTAATAATTGATCTTTTAAACTCTTCATCGTAGACATTTTTTGCCATTTTAAACACTTCCTTTCTGTGTCTGCTTTTATTATATTGTTTATTTTTGTGTCTGCTTTTTTAGTATAACTCCAACTTCTAGTTCCTAGAGGTTTTGCGCATGGTTTTGCGACGTTAACACCTAATGTTAATTTCATGTATAAGTGTGATAATTATATAGTGCAGAAGCAGATGCAGGAATTGCATTCGATGATAAAAATCTTGGGATTGATTGGCAGATTGATTTATCAAAAGCGATTATTTCAGAGAAAGATAAAAAAACTTCCTACATTCAAAGAATTTGAGAAGAACAATGATTTTGTGCATGGGGAAGTGGAGTTATAATATTTTTTCGGAGATGTTCCTAAAGTCCTTGTTATAAACGAGAACTTAAAGACACGATAGTTTATTGATATCTAAATTTTCTTCATAAGAGCTTTTTAGATATTTAATTAACCTTGTTGAGGCGGCTAGATAATCAAAATCATGGTTTCTGAGTCGCTCTCATTTTAATGAAAATCTACGTTGAGTTGCTCATGTGAATAAGTTCCTTTCTGTGAGTGTTGCAATTTATAGTTTAAAGAAATTTATCCCTTCTGTAATATCGTTAGAAATTCTTCGAATTAATTGACAACAAGAAAAGGTATGTGATAGAATATAGGAAAGTGAATGTGAAATGCTAGTACATTCCAACACGAAAGCCAATTGAAGTGCTATTTCAATTGGCTTTTTATATTAATATTTAATATTCACATACAAAGTGAAGAGTATGCGTCGTGTCCTAAAATGGCTACTTTTTCTTGTTGTTATCTTTTAGGAAATAATATTCTATTATCAGAAGAATAACTCCGGATAATAGATTCACAAGAATTTGTGAAATGCTAGTATTCATACCAACACCTCCCTTCCGGGGCAGTAGCCTACCTTTATTATAGCACTAGAAATCATTTTAGAAAAGGTTTTCTTATTAATGTTAAGACTAAAGTTAGATTTTTAAGATTATGTAAATAGGAGAAGGGATAGAGGATATGCCTTCGAATTAATTGACAACAAGAAAAGGTATATGGTAGAATATAAGAAAGTGAATGCAGAATACTAGTACATTCCAACACGAAAGCCAATTGAACTCGCATTTCAATTGGCTTTTTATATTAATATTTAATATTCACATACAAAGTGACTAGTATGCGTCGTGTCCTAAAATGGCTACTTATTCTTGTTGTTATCTTTTAGGAAATAATATTCTATTATCAGGAGGATTACTCCAGATAATATATTAACAAGAATTTGCAGAATACTAGTATTCATACCAACACCTCCCTTCCGGGGCAGTAGCCTATCTTTATTATAGCATTAGAATTCGTGTAGGAAAAGGTTTTCTTATTAATGTTAAGACTAAAGTTAGATTTTTAAGATTATGTAAATAGGAGAAGGGATAGAGGATATGCCTTCGAATTAATTGACAACAAGAAAAGGTATGTGGTAGAATATATATAAGTGAATTGGACGATTATATTCACATGAGACCACGAAAAGCAACTGAAACGCCATTCAGTTGCTTTTTTATATGTATTAACATATTACTTAGTATGAGAATAGATATTCATACATGAGTGAATAACATGTACGTCGTGCCTAAATAGGGCTACTTTTTCTTGTTGTTTTTATCATTTAGGAAATAAAAATATTCTATAAATAGGAGAATAATTCCTACAAATAGTCCAACAAGAATTTGAACGATTATATCGTACATGCGACCACCTCCTTTTGGAGCTAGTAGCCTAACTTTATTATAGCACTAGAAGTCATGTTAGAAAAGGTTTTTTTATTGATACTGAGATTAAAATTGCATTTTTAAGATTATGTAAACAGAAAATAAAAAAGGTGGTTGTCAAGAAAAAAGAACAGTGATTTTAAATGAAAATTGTTTGACATGATATAGAAAGATATGATAAAGTATAGACAAGTGAATAGGAAGTAATAATACTTTTTAATATAAGCTCTAATTTTGATTTTAATCAGATTAGTGGTGGAAATCACGTATAGAGTGGAATTTATGAGCTGTGTCTAAAAGTAAGTTGATATAAATTAAGAGGATAATATTATATATTAGGATTAGTATTTCTGATAATAATTAACAAGAATTTGGGTAATGTCTATCTCCATTCGACCACCTCCTTTCGGGCAAGGTATCAATTGATATTAGACATAAGTGAAGATGATTTACGCTGGGTCAATAGCTAAAACATGGGATAGACTATAAGAAGTGAATGATGTCTATCAAATTCCACCACGAAAGCCAATTGAAGATTCAGTTCAATTGGCTTTTTATACTAATATTCACACACAAGTGAAGTGTGTGCGTCGTGAGCTAAAACGACTATTTATTTTCCTTGTTTTATCATTATAGTGCATTAAGTAAAGTTATGAAGAATCTTATCTTGTTAAGTGTGAGATAAGGCTTTTTTTATTTCTGTTAACTACCATAAATTATTTTTTATTCTTCACATTTGGCGATTTGCTGATTGTTAAGTTTGTATTATATTGAAATTTGGTGTAGAATAAAGTTGAAGGAAGAGTGAATTTTATAAAGATTTTCATATATAAGAGGATTGATAAAATCGCTGTAAATTTTGTATATTTATTATAAAGATAAAAGGAGGGGCAGACATGAATAATAAAAAAATTATAAAATTTCCTGTTAATAAAAAAGGATATACAGGAATTAGGAATAAAACATCTAGAGCCTTTGAACTTAATCAAGGTTATGGTAAGATTAGATTTACTTCTAAAGAGATTGAATCTGATTTTAAAGAATCGATGAGGCTTTTTGCGGAGTTTATTGAGAATATTGATGATTCTAAATACGCGATTTATATTGAAGATGCAATAGCTTTATCTAAGTATAATGTGGATGCTAGGGTCTGGAAAATTGTTAGTAAAGATTGTACAGAATATGAAATAGAATTAGCATTACTACGCCTAAAAGATGAAGTATACACCTTTGAAGAAGGTTATGTCGAGGGTAAACTATTTCCGATTAACTATCTTCATCTAATAGTTTGCCACCACCTTGCGGAATTTTATTTAGGTAATAAGCTTTACAATAAAGTTTGGGATGCATATAAACCTTTTTATATGGCTTTAGATATGGCTGATGAAGTTTTAGTGCCGATGTATCATAATTTTATCGTGGCTAGTCTTATATTAAATGATTTCACAATGCTTAACCATTACTATAAACTTATGAATAAACGTGGTAAAAATGATGATGTAATTTTATTGTCAAAAGTTTTCTATCACTTGATGCAAGGTGAGGAGAAAGAGGCAGTTGCATTCTATAATAAATTGATAAAAAATAATAAATACATTTCGGATGTACTAGATAGAATTGCTAATCCTAAACTGATAGAGTTCAGTACAGATGATGATTGTAAGTATCTAGATGCGCTTAATACGGTTATGAAATTTGATTATTTTATAAATAGAGAGTATTATTTCGACTTCCTTATGCACGTGAGAGAAAGTGAATATGTAATTGGAAACGAACTGGATAAGTATGCAGAACGTAAGGAAATTACAGTTGCTGATATGAAACGTGATAGATCGTTTATGGCAATTAGAGATACGGAATTAAAAATTATGCATGAGAACTTTTTATTAACAAAAGAAGATTTCTTGAAGATTACGAAGTCAGAATTTCTTAAAATAAAAGGTTTAGGTAAGGGGACTATCAGAAACCTACATTTAAACGGTGTAATGTTCGCTGATGATAGTGAGTTTGATATCCAGATGGAACTTATGGAGGATGACTTATGGTAAAACATGATAGAGAATTTGAAATATTGCTTAAAGAGTTTTTAAAAACCGAAGGGAAGCATTTTTCGAGTAAGGAAGAGGCTACCGAGGTATTTGAACGTATTTACAATCTGGTTGATTCAGGTTATGAGATAGATGCTTCTCTTAGCGATCTTGTTGATGCGATAGATGAAGGGAATATGAGTGTCGTTGATAAAATAAGTGCCTTACGTGAGCTTCATGAGGAAAATAAAGATGCTCTAGAGAGGGCTGTAGAGCTGGAAGAGGATATTATGTACTCAGATAATGATGAAGATGCTGAACAGATGATAATAGCGGATGTTCTGGCTGAATATTATAGTAAGGCTGGTATGAATGAAGAAGCCGCGAAACTATATGAACTTATGTTGATGGCGAATCCAAGTGATTTCCATGAGGTGATAGATCTCTTGACACTTATGTATGTTCGCCTAGATAGAGAAAGTTTATTGATGGATCATATTGATTGTTTTGACTATGAAGATTCAGAAGCGACATTGCTATTGTTAAGTATCTTTAGCATAAATCAAGAAAGATTTGATGAAGCACATTATTATATGACTAAACTTAAAAAACTTAATAAGTGCACGGGTGATATTTTTAAAGGCGGATTCAATAAAGTTCTAGATTATTTAGAAGGAAATCCAGGTAATGTGAAAGGTGCTAATAAGGAAAAATATTTTGAAATGCAATTCTCAGTGGGCATTGCTAAAGAATATTTGACTAATAAATATCATTACGAATTATTAGAGAAATTCTATAGAGAAGATATAGAGAAAAAACAAAGCCTGATTGTTGAAGGACGTAAGTCTGTGTCTAAAGAAGATATGAAAGAAGATCCTGTCTTCAAAGGTATGGAAAAACAATTGAACAAGATTATCGATGCAGAATTGTATAATAAAGAAATTATCGAATGTTATACAGAAAAGGAACTGAAAAAACTAGATGGTATCGGAGTAGGTATTATCAAAAAACTGAAAGATAATGGTGTGAAGTTCAAAGAAGAATAAACTAGATTTATTTTTCGAGACATATATATACAAAAACAAGAAATCTAGGAAGAATGAGTGTCTCAAAATTGATTTTATTGAGTTGGCTCGTAGTTTCCTAGATTTTTTTATTCAAATATTTTAGCTAGAAAGTCTTCACTAAGCGTATATATTTTTGGATTCTTCTTAATCACTGTAATCTTATCTTCATTTTCTTCTAAATATTTATTTAAGGTTCTTTTAGAAATTCCTAAAACATTAGATACTTCGTCATGAGTTATTAAAGCATCTTTAGCACTAAATAAACGACTTTGTAGAAGTAGGAATAGTATATTTTTAAGTTTACCATCATCGATATTATAGTTAATATAATTTTCAGCTATAAACATTTTTTCAATATTTTCTGTTAAGAAAGATAATATATGTTCTTGACCTGAAACTAAAAGTTCTAAGTTTTCTTTAACAAACAGAGTCATATCACCTTTGTTTAAAGGGTGTGATGTTTTCTCGAAACTCTTATAGTATTTATTTTTATTTCTATTAATGCTGTATGAAAGAGTAATTGCCGTAAATATATCTACTACACTCGTAAGAGATTTGGCGAGTAAGTATCTGCCTACACGACCATTTCCATCATAAAATGGATGGATGTATTCAAAATAGTAGTGCCCAATAAAGATTTTATATAGTTTTGGCAAGTTGTCATAATTCATAAATCTAATTAAATTAGCCAATCCGTTGTTAATATCGTCTTCAGTTGCTAAACCATGGTGAATGATATCATTTCCAGCATAGACACTTACGCTGCCTTTTCTAAAAAATTCTCCATCTAAAACATCTTCTTTTGAAACCTCATCTCCAACGAGAACATCATAAATTTTTCTGAAATCTTTAGGTTCAAGTATCTGAACTTCTTTGTCTAGGTAAGAATATAATGTGGCCATACCAGCAAAACGTCTAAGGTTAGGGGAATCACTATCTTTTTTAGAAAGTGCTTCGCTAATCTCTTTTTTTGAACTATGAATACTTTCGATTTCATTAGTGCTTTGAAGTTCGTTGATAAGCAACAAATTAAAGAACTTCTCTTGTGCAGCTTTTGGAAGCATACTTTGTTTCGCAATAATCTCGGAACTATTAGTATAAATTTTTTCTAGAATTAAGATCAATTCGGCAGAGTTGTATATAAATAATGGGTACTCTTCTGGTTTTCTTACTCCCTTAATAAAGGGATTGATTCTAAGTGAAGTAACAGAAGTAGAAGGAGAATGGATTCTATTGTTATATTCGTTTTCTATATCAAAATTCATATGAAATAATTTTTCTAGTGGATAATACTTATTCATATAAATCACCTACTTTAATCTATTTTTAATAATTATAGCATATTCAAAATGGAAAAAATAGTCAAAATTTCCATTTTGGGAATAAAAAGAGAGTTCAAAATGGAAAAAAACAGCCAAAATTTCCATTTTGGAAAGAAAAAGGGAGTTCAAAATGGAAAAAATAGTCAAAATT